>CAZYQB010000067.1:0-8981 GCA_964649595.1 uncultured Oscillospiraceae bacterium
CTGGTGCAGCGCTATTCCGATGTATTGGCCCAGGAGATTCCCGAGGTGGACGGCTTCATGGGCGTGGCGGATTACGCCCGCCTGTACCAGATGCTGGATGACGCCGAGGCCGGTTCCCGCCCCATGTATATGGAGGACGGCGACCGCTTCTTCTCCTGCGGCCGCGTGCTGACCACCGCGCCCTTTTCCGCCTATGTGAAGATCAGCGATGGCTGCGATAACCGCTGCACCTACTGCGCCATTCCGCTGATCCGCGGCGGCTATCATTCCCGCCCGTATGCCGATATCGTTGAGGAATGCCGCGAGCTGGTAAAAAAGGGCGTTCATGAGATCACGCTGATCGCGCAGGATACTTCCCGTTACGGAAACGATTTTGAAGAGCACAAGCTACTGCTGCCCTCCCTGCTCAAGGATATTCATGATATCGAAGGGCTACACTGGCTGCGCGTGCTGTACTGCTATCCCGATACCGTAAATGAAGAACTGCTCAACACCATGAATTCTCTGCCCAAGGTATGCGCATATCTGGATCTGCCGCTTCAGCACATCAATGCGCGCCTGCTCAAGGTCATGAACCGCCGCGGCACGCCCGAGCACATCAAAGAGCAAATTCAGCGCTGTCGCGATCACGGCATCATCGTGCGTACCACCATGATCGTAGGCTTCCCCGGCGAAACCGACGAGGAATTTGAAGAACTGATGGACTTCATCGAGGAGACCCGATTTGATCGTCTGGGTGCATTTGCCTACTCTCCTGAAGAAGGCACCGCGGCCGCGGAAATGGAAGATCAGATCGACGAGGAGATCAAGCAGGAACGCCTGGATCGCCTGATGCTTCTCCAACAGGAAATCTCCGCTGATGTATGTGCACAGCGCATCGGCGAAACGTGCGAAGTGCTGGTGGAAGGCTATCGCCACGGTCGCTACTTCGGTCGCTCCAAGTTTGAAGCACCGGAAATCGACGGCAAGATTCTCTTTACCTGCGATAAACCTCTCAAGGCAGGCGAATATGTATTGGTCAAGATCACATCCTCCAGCGAATACGATCTGATCGGAGAGGTGGTGCAGGCATGAACCTTCCCAACAAGCTTACGATGCTGCGCATCATCCTGATCCCGTTTTTCTGCGTATTTCTGTGCATGGAAGGCTTTATCTGGCAGGTGATCGCCACGGTGATCTTCCTCATCGCATCCTTTACCGATCTGCTGGACGGCTATATTGCTCGCCGTGACAATCTTGTAACCGACTTTGGTAAGCTGGTCGATCCGATTGCCGACAAGCTGCTCATCACCTCTGCCATGATCTTTATGGTGGCGCAAAGCCGCATGAGCGCGCTGGTAGTACTGATTTTTGTTGCGCGTGAGTTCATCGTAAGCGCCTTCCGTATGCTGGCAGCATCCCGCGGCACGGTCATCGCTGCCGACAAGCTGGGCAAATACAAGACCGCGACACAGACCATTGCCATCGTGCTCTTGATGCTGTGCAAGCCTCTGGGCAGCGCGCAGCCGCTTCTGGGCACCTTCGGTATGGTGCTTGCAGACATCGTAACATGGGCTGCGCTGATCCTCTCCATTCTCTCCTGCGCAGATTACATCTACAAGAACCGTTCAATCATTGATCGTCAGCTGTAAATCAGAGATAAAATACCATCACTATACATTCGATGAGGGCGGCTGAGCAAGCCGCTCTTTCGTTTATTGCTCCACCTATCACCGCATTTAAAATCAAAGGGAGATGTTTTTCATGGTCGCTGAAATCCTTTCCATCGGCACAGAACTTCTGCTGGGACAGATCGTCAACACCGATGCACAGTATCTTGCGCGAAAGCTGTCTGCACTGGGGATCACGCTATATCATCAAACCACCGTAGGCGACAACCCGCAGCGCGTACAGGAGGCACTCAGACAGGCGCTTGACCGAAGCGACTTGGTCATCACCACAGGCGGTCTGGGCCCGACAGAGGACGATCTGACCAAAGAAATGGTTGCAGAAGTGTTCGGACTGGATATGCAGCTGCACGAGGAAAGTCTGCGTTGCATCGAAAACTATTTTTCCTCTACCGGGCGCACCATGACCGAAAACAATAAAAAGCAGGCTTATTTCCCGGCAGGCGCGCGCATCATGTCAAACCGCAAGGGCACTGCACCTGGCTGCATTGTGGAAAAAGACGGCAAGAAGGTCGCTGTGCTGCCCGGTCCGCCTTCCGAGCTGACCGATATGTATGAGCAGCAGCTTGAGCCGTATCTTCTTTCACTCAGCGACAAGGTGATCGCCTCAAAGTTCCTGCGCATCGTGGGCGTAGGCGAATCATCCGTCGAAACACTGCTCAAGGATCTGTTCCATTGGGTCTCTCCCACGCTGGCACTGTACTGTTCTCCGGGTGAAGTGCAGGCAAGACTTACCGTCATGTGTGAACGCGATGATGACGCTCAGGCACTGCTTGCGCCGCTTGAAGCGGAAATCCGTGCGCGTCTGGGCGATCATGTATACGCCGAGGGGCTGGAGAACTCCATGCCGCAGACGGTGGTTTCGCTTCTTCGCGCCGCGAAAAAGACAGTTACTACCGCAGAAAGCTGCACCGGCGGTATGCTCTCCGCACAGTTGATCGATATTTCGGGCGCGTCCGAAGTACTCAACGAATCTCACATCACCTATTCCGCCGCCGCCAAGGAGCGCATCTTAGGCGTATCACACGAAACTATTGAAAAATTCAGCGTATACAGTGCCGAATGTGCCTGTGAGATGGCTCAGGGCGCGCGCAGAATCAGCGGCGCTGACTACGCTCTCTCCGTCACCGGCGTTGCAGGTCCCTCCGGAGGGACCAAGGAAACGCCCGTCGGCACGATATTTGTAGGTCTGTCCGGCGAAAACGGCACCCGCGTTGAGCGCTTCAGCTTCCGAGGTGATCGCGCAAGAATCCGTACACTCGCCTGTCTGAATGCGCTCAATATGCTGCGCAAGGAACTGACCGGCTGCAAATAGTCTTTCCATACAACAAAACGACGTGCATCGATCGTGATACACGTCGTTTTGTTGTTGGCTAAATGCATCTTATGCTCAGCTTCGTCCCAGCAGTGCATTCTCCCGTTCTTCCTTGAATTGATTAGCATAGAGACTGTAGTAATACCCCCGCTTTTTGATAAGTTCTCTGTGCGTTCCCTGTTCGGTGATCTCGCCGTTCTGAATGACCAGTATTCGGTCTGCATTGCGGATGGTAGACAGACGGTGCGCAATGATAAAGCTGGTGCGCCCATTGAGCGCAGTCTGAATCGCCTGCTGGATCTTCTGCTCGGTTTCGGTATCCACCGAAGAAGTAGCTTCATCCAACACGAATATCGCAGGATCGGCAATCAGTGCGCGCGCAAAGGATATAAGCTGCTTTTGACCGATGGACAGGCGGTTGCCGCCCTCGCCCACATCGGTATCATGACGCTTTTCGAATGTGAGTATGAATTCCTCGGCATCCACCATGCGTGCGGCTTTTTCCACATCCTCATCGGAAGCATCCAGACGTCCGTAGCGGATGTTTTCACGAATGGTACCGGAGAAAAGATGCGGCTGCTGCAGCACATAGCCCAGATGCGACTGGAGCCAAAGCTGCGACCTCTCGCGGTAATCGGTACCGTCGATCAGTATTCTGCCTTGCGTCGGCTCATAGAAGCGGCATATGAGGTTTACGATGGTCGATTTGCCGCTTCCCGTCTCACCGACCAGCGCCACCGTCTGTCCTGCCTGTACGCGCAGATTAAAGTTGTGCAGGACCTCCTCTCCGCCACCATAGCGGAAGGCAACATTCTCAAATTCGATATCCCCCTTGATGGCACACCAGTTTTCCTTCTTCGGTTGAAAGCTGTCTCCATACTTTTCCACAACATCGCTGCGGTCTGCAATTTCTGGCTCGGTTTCAATCAGCGTAATCACTCGCTCTGCTGCCGCTTGAGAGGACTGAAGCTCGGCAAAAATGCGCGCAATGCTGGAGATCGGCTCGAATATCTGCGTAGTGTAATTCATAAACACGGTCAGCGTGCCGAATGTAATTACCCCGTTAAACACATCATAGCCGCCCTGCCAAAGCGTATACGCTGCTGCAAGTGAGCCGAGCGTGGTCACGATAGGCATAAACAGTGCGCTGAGCACTGCCGCACGGATGGATGACTGACGCATAGACGTAGACAAGCGCACAAACTCCTCATAATTCCCCTGCTCGCGCACCAGCGTTTTGGTGGTCTTTGCCCCCATGATTCCCTCATTGAATGCTCCGGTGATCTGGGAATTGGTTTTTCTCACCTCGCGATAGCTCTTGAGAATCCGCTTCTGAAAATACACCGCTGCCACCGCAATCAGCGGCATTACCAGCATCACCATCAGCGACAGCTTGACGTTAAGCCGCAACATACTAATCATAACCATCACGATATATCCCGCGCTCCACAAAAGATCGATCAGCCCCCAGCCCACGGTGTCACCCAGGCGCTGCGTATCGCTGGTCAGGCGCGCCAGCATATATCCTACAGGTGTTTTGTCATAAAACGAAAAGGGCAGCTCCTGAAGCCTTTTAAACCCCATTTCACGAATACGGCGGCACATTCCCACCTCTACATGACCCGAAAGCCGACAGAACGTGAATATGCAGCCCACCTGCATCATCAGCACCAGCAGATATTTTGCAATAAAGCCGCCCATGCCGGCAGTCTGCCCCTTGGATACATAATTGTCGATCGCCTCTTTGGTCAGCAATGGAAAGATCACATCCCCTGCGGCACACAGCAGCATGGCGATGGATATTGCGATCAGATGCTTGTAATACGGTCGGGCATAGCGGATCAGCTTTTTCCACATCGCCGCATCAAACCGCTTGTTATATTCCTGCTCCTCCTGATATTGCATTTCTCTTCACCTCTGTTTACTGCGCATCTGACAAAAGCTCATCCTCTAAAGAGGTCTGAATCTGATAGATGCGTCTGTAGAGTCCTTCCTGACGGATCAAATCTTCATGTGTGCCCTGCTGCGCCACTTGTCCGCCTTCCAACACGATCACAAAATCCGCTTCCGCCAGCGTAGTCAGGCGGTGCGAAATGATAAATGTGGTCAGTCCCTCGCGCTTATGCTTGAGCGCTGCGCGGATGGCAGCATCGGTTTCGGTATCCACCGCAGAGAGCGAGTCGTCGAATATAAGTATGTCGTTGTCCTTGAGCAGCGTGCGCGCGATGGCAACGCGCTGCTTTTGACCGCCCGAGAGCGTCACGCCGCGCTCACCAACCGGTGTATCATATCCCTGTTCAAAGGAGTCAATAAACTCATGCGCAGATGCTGTGCGCGTTGCTTCAAAGATTATCTCATCATCTGCATCCGGACAGGCAATGCGCACATTCTCGCGCACCGTACGAGAGTACAAGAACGGCTCCTGCAGCACCAGTCCAACACGAGAGCGCAGATGCTTCTTGCGTATCCTTGAAATGCTTACGCCGCCGATAAGTATATCTCCGTGCTTCACCTCATAAAGCCGCTGCAAGAGGTGCATCAGCGTGGATTTTCCGCTGCCGGTCGCGCCCAGAATGGCAACCGTTTGACCGGCTTTTACGGTAAAGCTGATATCCTTGAGCACGGGATTTTTTTCCTCATATTCAAAGCCTACGTTCCTGAATTCTATGTCGCGGTCAATGGGCACATCCACGGCATCGGGGGAATCTGTTTCGCTTTTCTGCTCGAGGATCTCACCGATTCGATCAAATGATACCAGCGATTTGCCCATATCCGAAAGAATGCGTCCAAGCTGACGCACCGGCCAGAGCAGCATGGAGATGTAACTGACGAACACCGTCATATCGCCCACCGTCAGTTCACCTTTTGACGCAAGAAACACGCCGCCAATCAGCGTAATGCCAGTCTGAAGCATACTCATCATGTCCGATGCACTCCAGTAAACTGCCAGCAGATCACTCAGGCGGCGGCTCTTTTTCCATAAGTCATCGTTTGCCTGACAGAACTTCTCCACCTCATACTGTTCCCGTCCGAAGGCACGCACCACGCGCACGCCGGTCAAATTTTCCTGCAGCACTGCGCTCATTCTGCCCTCTGCCTCATCCGATTCAGTGAACCATCTGCGCACCAAATAGAAAAACACGATAGCAAAGAGAAACAACACCGGAATCAACAGCATACTCATCAGCGTCATATACCGATTCATGCGCAGCATGATGACCAGTGCAACCACGATCATCATCACCGAACGAAACATCTCGACCAACTGCGTGGAAAGAAATCGCCGGATGGTTTCCACATCGGAAGTGCAGCGCTGAATCAGCTCCCCCGTTGCAGTCTTTACATGGTAGTCATAGCTGAGCGTCTGCAGATGACTGTAAAGACGGTCGCGCATATTCTTGGCGATTGACTCGGATGCCTGCGCCATCCATCTGCCGCGCAAAAACTGAAACACACCGCCGACAGCACTTACCAACAGCATCGCCGCACCCATGACCCACAGATTCTGCGCTAAAAATTCTCTGCCGCCGAGCCGCTGGACCCACTGCCCTAAAATGCCCGATATAGCAAGCGGGCGGCTTTGCGCAATCACCGCATCGATCGTTTCGGCAAGAATCAGCGGCGTAATAAAGCTGACCGCCACCGTGACTGCGACGGCAAAAATCGAAGCGATATACCGCCACACATTACCGTGCAGAAAGCCATAGATCATCTTCAGTTTCCCGATTCTGCTTTTCTTTGATTTTTTCGTGTCGACATTCATAGTACTTCTCCTTTCATCGATAAATTGTCCATTTTATAAAAAACAAGAGCCACCGGCGCCTTCTCCGGTGACTCTTCTCAATACACAGCCTCATCAAAAAGCATTCCTGTCCCCTTTACTGAAAAATCACAAACAGAAAACTTTTGATGCACGCATATCCCATAATACCCGCAGGCATTCAAATGCCCAAACCGATCAGATCATCAAGCAGACTATACCGCACAAATGCGGGATCAGGGATCTATATACTGGAGTCTCCGGCGTAATGACGCGCGCGGACGAGTGCAGCTGCACACACATTGATTTCATAAAACAGCATGGTCATTGTACCGGAGCCTCCTTTCCTCTTTATTTTCGCCGCCCAACAACCACAGGCAACAAACGTAAGTATATCGTTATCCGTCGCCTTTTTCAATATCGCTTTGCACATTTAACCCGCAATTTACCAAATCATTCGCAGCATATACACAAAAATATGGTCGATCATCCTTTTTATCAGACGACCGACCATATTTTTAAGAAACAGCACTTTACGGCTCACAGCTTCCGCACGGCTCATAGCCATCGGCTATCGCATTGGCACGAGAGGTAAGCGTAACCTTGTTGGCAGAATTCATGCTCTTTGCATACTTGCAGTCATCCGTATGGAACTTCATGCTGCTCGAATTGCCCACATAGGTGGTCTTGTTCGTATTCTCGGTAGTGCTTGCGCCATGACCGCCGCCGCCGCTGGTAAAGGAGAGTTTCTTACCGTCGGAGGTAACTACGATATGTCCCAGCAGGTCGGTGCGATACACCTGAACATCAGCATCACTGAGTCGATCCAGAGTTTCCTGATTGGGATGATCGTATTTATTGCCTGCCCCTACGCTAATTACCGCGTAAGTGGGATCCACCTCACGAAGGAAAGCATAGGAAGTAGAGGTAGAACTGCCGTGATGTCCGACCTTTAGCAGCGTTGCCGACAAATCATAGCCGGAATTGACCATATCGTTTTCCGGCTCCCACTCGGCATCGCCGGTGAATATAAACGACGTCTCGCCATATACGATCTTTACTACGATGGAGGTATCATTGGTATCAGAATATTTCTTTGCCGGAGAGAGGAACTGCACCGTAGCAGTGCCTACATTGAAAGTCTGCCCTACCGAGGGCACGGTCAGGGTAATATTCTGCTTTTTTGCCGCAGCCACCAAATCCTCAAACACGCCGCTGTCATGATCGGTGACAGGGCAGTAGATTTTTTCCACCTTGCACGCCTCAAATGCGCCCGGCAGACCACCGATATGGTCCTCATGAGCGTGAGTAGCGATTATGTAATCGATGGTATCGACCTTCAGCGTATTCTGCAGGTAGGAATAGACCAGATTGCTGTCGCCGCGATTGCCGCCGTCGATCATCAATACCTCGCCGCCGCACAGAATCACTGCCGAATCCGCCTGCCCCACATCAATAAAGTGAATGGTCAGATCCCCTTCGGTGACCGTACTTGCGATATTGCCGTTTCTATTGCCGGTATCCGTTCCATCCTCTACCTCAGGTGTCATCTCAAACACGCCAAGCATTGCCAGTATGACCAACACAAGGTAGACCAAGCCCTTGAACGAGAAGCCTTTCTTCTTGGACTTCTTCTTCGCCATTTCGTATCTCCCCTTTTCCAAATAACCAGACACTTTCTGTCAGCTTTTTCTCATTTTATCACGCCTGAGCCGTTTGAGCAAGCACTTTGATACAATTTTATCGAACAAATGAACGAAAACAAAAACATATCCGCATCGTATGATGCGGATATGAAGTCTCACTTTTAATACTTTTACTTACTTGTCAGACCCACGATGCCAAATGCGCCCTTGCCGCCGTGAGTGGTGATGACGCAACCGGTCTTGACCCACTCGATCTTCGCAAAGCCCAACTCTCGCGCCGCAGCATATATCGCGTCGCGAGTTTCCTGGGGCAATCCGGGCGCATGGATCAGATACAGCTTGCTGCGGTCGATGTTCTGCTCAGACACGAACTCGTGCAGCATCTTGAGCGTCACCTGCAGCATCTTGCCGCGATATTTCTTCGTGCCGATCAGCTTGCCGTCGATCAGCTCAATGCGCGGATGGATCTTGAGTACCTGACCGAGGATGAACACGGCATTGCTCACACGACCGCCTGCGCGCAGGAATTCCAGATTGTCGGGAACAAACCACATCTTCGTGCGTACGCTCAGTTCGTTCACATACTCGACGAG
>CAZYQB010000068.1:0-8851 GCA_964649595.1 uncultured Oscillospiraceae bacterium
AATAAATTTCTTGAGAAATGTCTGCCACGACTCAATCGGCACAATCAATGCTGCTGCCAAAGTCATCGGTATGCATACAAGCATGGTTTTCAGATAGAGGGTTGCCATAAGGGCAAAGAATGCCGCCAATCCCCATAGCAAAATATCTTTAATAACTTTCAGTACCTTTTTCATGTCCTTCCCACTCCTACGATTATCTATTCTCTATTATACTTCTATTTGCAAAATAAGGAAAGATGTAGTTTTTCTTTTCACCTCTTTCTCTCAACCACAAACATAACCCTTTCCATATCCAAATCTTCCCTTGCATATTTTCCATGAGCGTGTATAATTAAGGAAGATTTATTATAGATCGTTTTATCATCAGGAGGAATATCGCTATGCAGAGAACCTATATCTGCGATGCCCGCGATGGTCAGCAGACCCGTATTCAGGGCTTCGTTGAAAACCTGCGCAACAGCAAATACATGGCGTTTCTGGTCATCAAAGACATCACCGGCGTAATGCAGGTGACCGTTGAAAAGGAAAAGGCTCCCCATCTGGTTGAGATCATCGACAAGCTTACGCTCGACTCTGTCGTATCCATCACCGGCAATGTGGTTGCCAACGAATATGTAAAGCTCAACGGCATCGAACTGATCCCCGATGAGATCGTGATCGAGTCTCTGGCAGATGCTCTGCCCATCAACCGCAAGGAGATCCCCGCAACCAAGAAAAAGAAGGCAGTAGAGCGCTCTTCTATCGATCAGCGCATCGACTACCGCTGGATCGACCTGCGCACCGAGGAAAACCAGATGCTGTTCAAAGTTCAGACCTGTCTGGTCGGCGCAATGCGCGAATTCCTGTTGGAGAAGCGCTTTGTTGAGATCCACACGCCCAAGCTGATCGGCGCTGCCAGCGAATCCGGCGCAGACGTGTTCGAGGTCAAATACTTCGACCGCAACGCCTATCTCGCACAGAGCCCCCAGTTCTATAAGCAGATGGCAATGGCCTCCGGTCTTGAGCGCATCTTTGAAGTAGGACCGGTATTCCGCGCGGAGAAGTCCTACACCAGCAAGCACACCACCGAGTTCACCGGCTTTGACCTGGAATTCAGCTACATCGACTCCTTCTATGATGTCATGAAGATGGAAGAAGATCTGCTGACCTATGCTCTTGAGAAAGTTTCCGAGAAGTACGGCGCAGATATCGAACGCCTTTTCGGCATTCCGTTGGTCGTGCCCACCAAGCCCTTCCCCATCGTCACTCTGGCAGAGTTGTACAAGGGTCTGGAAGAAGATTTCGGCTACACCGTAGACGAGAACGAAAAGGGCGACCTGACTACCGAGGCTGAAAAACTGAGCTTCGAATGGGTCAAGAAGCACTATAACCACGAGTTCCTGTTTGTCACCGACTATTCCGCCGAGAAGCGCGCCTTCTATCATATGCGCGACGAAAAGGGTATCCCTCAGGGCTATGACCTGATCTGGCGCGGTGTTGAGATCACCACCGGCGCACAGCGCGAACATCGCTATGATGTGCTCAAGGCTCAGGCTGAAGAAAAGGGTCTGGCTGAGGACGTCAAGTTCTATCTCGACTTCTTCCGCTACGGCTGCCCGCCGCACGGCGGATTCGGTCTGGGTGTTGACCGCCTGACCATGCTGTTGTTGGGCATGGGCATCAAGGAAGTCATGTTCCTGTTCCGCGGTCCCAATCGCCTGACCCCGTAATTTAGAAAAATCCGACATAAATTCCTGCAAAAAGCGGAGTTCACGCCCTGTGATCTCCGCTTTTTCCTTACAATTGTGGTTTTTCGATTGCATTTTTCCTTGCCAGACGGTATAATGTTATCGGCAATCTGGAAATCTCTGTTTGCAAATCGGAAGGAAGTTTTTTATGGAAGGACTTAAAAGACTGACGACAATCGTTGAAAAAGAAAATATTCATGTAACGATGTCGGGCAGAACATATGATATGCACGGCGCATTTCCATCTTCCATCAAAGTGGAAGGCGAAGAAATCCTCGCCGCGCCGATCGAATTGAAGGCTGCATTCAACGGCGAAATTCAGCCGTGGGATGCTCCGCACATTGTACCTCTCAATGAAAGCGCCGTCGACACCACCTACACCGTGCAGCAAGCTGCGGGCAATGCCGCCGTCAATGCCCGCGTGCGCATCGAGCAGGATGGTCTGATCTGGGTAGACTTTATGCTCGTTCCCTTCGGACGCTGGATCACCTATCACCGCGGCGAAGATCTGACCACGCCGACACTGACCTCGCTTAAACTCGAAATCCCGCTGACAAAAAAGGCTGCCGAGCTGTATCACTACTGGCCCATTCTCAAATCGGGCATCGATCAGACGGCCAACATCAACAACAGCGGTGCCGTGCCTGCCGAAGGCTTCGCCATTCCCCTCAAGCCCTGTCTGTGGCTGGGTCGTGAGGAATGTGGTCTGGCGTTCTATATGGAAAGCTATAAAAATACCCAGCCCAAGGACGAGGACAAAATATACTCTGTGCGCGTAGAGGGTGATCGAGTCATTCTCACGATCGATCTGCTCGACAGTATGCCGCGCGACTGGGTCAAGGGCGAAAAGGATTCGTGGTTCTCCCCGCTGGAGCCGGTGGAGTTTTCGCTGGGTATGCAGGCAACTCCGGTCAAGCCCTATGTGCGTCAGAAGGACTTTGAACGGGTATTTCACTGCGGCTGGCGCGAAGCTGAAGCCATGTCTGCAGCCGATCTGGAGAAATACTGCGACACACTTGCATCCTTTGGCGTAAAGTGGCACACCTTCCATGAGGACTGGTCTATGATCCAGAACTACGGTCAGCCGTGGGACGAAGCCGCCTTCTGCCGCTTTGCCGACGCGCTGCACCGCCGCGGAATCAAAGTAATGGTCTACTTCGGCTATGAATGCTCCACCATGCTGCCGGACTGGTTCGAAAAGAAAGACAACTACCTCATGAAATCCACCACCGGAAAGATGCGCGGCGGCTGGCAGAGACTGCCCCATCAGCGCGACTACATGGTATGCTACGGAAGCGACTATTCTCAGGTGATGCTCGATCGCGTTGCCTATGTCATGGATCATTACGGTGTCGACGGCATCTATACCGACAGCACTTTCATTCCGCAGGAATGTGCCAACGAGGCGCACGGCTGCGGCTGGAGAGACGAAAAGGGTGTACTGCATCAGTCTTTCCCCGTGCGTGCGCTGCGCGAGCACGTCAAAAAACTGTACGACGTGGTACACTCCCGCGGCGGTATCGTGGAGGCTCATCAAAGCGCGTGCTGCGTGCCTATGCTGCTGAGCTTTGCCGATTCCTACTTTGACGGCGAGCACATCCAGCATCTGTTTGCACAAAGCTCCGGCAGCTTTATGAACACCGCTGCCATGCGCGCCGAGTTTACGGGCTATAACTTCGGTCTGCCCTTCCAGTTTTTGTCTATCACTTCCACCTACAACGAAGGCTGCGGCATCATGCTGCTGCACAACGCCTGCACCAAGGTCTACGGCAAAAATATGCTCAAACGCGTGCAGGAAGCCGCCGAAATCTGGAACACGATGGACTCCTTCGACGCAGACGATGCGCAATTCATCGGCTACTGGCAGGAGGGCTGCCCCGTGCAGTCGCACACCCGCGGCGTGCTCGCGTCCGCTTGGGTGCGCCACGACGGCACGCTCATCGCCGCAGTCAACCTGACCAAGGAGAAAGTCACAGCAAAGCTGACCATCTGTGGCAAGGAATACGAAAGAGAAATCGAACCGCTGATGCATACTTTCATCACCGTTCGCTAATCCCGCCCCAAAGCAGATCCGCGCCCCGAGTTGTTTTCGGGACGCGGATCTTTACGATTCAAATAAATTTTTACCGATAATTCTTTGAATGATTTGTTCTGCTGCGGTATCAAGAAATGTTGAATATTCTTCTCTCGTTATTACAACAAACGGAAATGCACTTAACTCTTTTTTAGGCAAATGACCCATAACACCAATCTTACGAACAATTGCTCTCTCTGGAAGATAATCAATGTAATTCGGAAAAGACTTCAATCCCAAAATCTCTGTCAGATAACTAGAGGTAGGATGTTCGTCAAGGTATTCTGCTTCAATGGTATATATGTCCTTCATTCTCTCGTTTTCATGAATCAGTTTCTTGACGGAATCCCAATTTTCAGGCAAACCATTTGCCCTGCATGACAAAATCGGATGTTGTTTGATTCTCGTCCATGCTGAAGCAACTCTCTGCGTATCGCGTATGTGTCTTTGAAATTCAGCGTCAGCAAGCAAATGGGCATAATACCCAAGCAGAAACGACAGTTCCTGATTTGTATCTATTTCATGCTTTCTATTTGCAATGTATTCATCATAAAATTTCTCGCAATCGGCTGCAACTTTTCTATCGTTAGACATCCAATGCGTTACTTCTCTTGATGGAACAAACTGCGTCCAATCCTCATTTTCAACATTGCAATCGGGTGCAATATTTCCAACGCAAAAACCATGTTTATCTAATTCAGGTATTGATTCAAGTACTCTGTCCGCAATCATCAAATGAGTTATCCATGTTGCCATCTTTTCAATTTTCTTTGATTAAACTCTGTAAACCCTTGGTTTGTTTGCATGAACGGTATTTTATACGCACACCTTTTCCACATATGCCGCCATGCACGCGCGCAGCACGCCCACATAGCCCACCTTAAACTCGATCACATCGCCCATGCAGTATTTGCGGCTGCATTTGCTCAGGTCAAGGATCAGATGATCGCTGCTGCCGCCCATGATGGAAATCTCCTCGTCGATGGGCGAAAGACATTCGATCTCCACATCGGCACGTCCTGCCGCCACGATGCAGCGGCGGATATCACCGCGGTCAACCCACTCGTTCATGTTGCCAAATGCGTCGGTGCCCAACTCGCCATAAGGCATGGTGGGCTTTACGTTGCACTCGATGATCTCTGCCTTGAAGCGGTATGCGTCATCTCGGTAGCCCTCAATGCGCTCATCCATAAGACCGATCCCCACATGAATCAGCGCGCCCGTTCTGAGCTGATTGACGCCTTCGGGCAATCCGCCCGCCATCATCAGCCTTTCATTGGCAGAGCTGCCACCGGAGACGATGGGAAGCTCAATGCTCAGTTCTCTTTCAATATGCTCTTTCACAGCCAGCAGACGGTTAAGCGCTTCCGTGGAAGGCTTTGCGCCGCCGTAGCAGATGAAATTCGTGCCTACGCCCACCAGACGGATAGAAGGCAGTTCATGTACAAATCGACACAGCCGCATGATCTCCTCTTCGGTAGCACAGCCTTCGCGCAAGTCGCCCGATTCCAGCATTGCAATGACTTTATATTCTTTTCCAAGCTTCACTGCCGCATCAGATAGTGCTTTTGCGGTCTTTCTCTCGCTGATGAGTGAATAATCCGTCAGCTCGACCACGCGCTGAGCTTCGGAGATCATCGGCAGGCGGATGAGCATTTTTTCGCAGGGCAGATCACGATATTTTTCGATATTTTCAAGCCGCGAATCGCCCAGCGTGCGGTATCCAGCTTCGAGCATGGTCTGCGCAACTGCTCTCTCTCCGCAGCATATTTTGGTAATGCCGACCGGCTCCACGCCGTGTGCGCGGCACGCCTGATACAGCCGCATGGCATTTTCGCGGATAATATCCAGATGAATCTCCATTCTCGGATACGACATTCTCTCGCCTACCGCCCTTTCGTACTTCCGACTTTTTCCACACGTTTCAAGTATTCATTTATTATACCTGATGTACGCCCGATGCGATTCTCTGCCCACGTTATCCGTCGGTTATGTTTTTGCATATTCAAGAATGTATATGCTGTCCCATCACCACGCTGTACCCACTCGAATGATCCCTGGCTTCTTTGCATCCAGAATGATCGAAACCATACCCAGCGTACCATTTGAGTATGAATTTCGCGTATCAAATCGCAGTGATCGCCCGATGCGCCCATCCGTTTCATTCCAGTATTTATAGTGGAAATCGCCGTTTTCATCACAATATTCAAGCAGTTCTGCATCAAAGCCTACTCGCTCAAATACTTCTTTAAGTAGGCGATAATCATATACAATTTTATGCGAAAATGCAGGATGATTCGGATCACCATTCCCACCAATTTTAACCATGTTCTGATACCAGTCGTTTCGAAAATTTGCATCAGGCACTGCGACGCGGATATAGCCTCCATCTTCCAGAAAATCAAAGCAGTTTTTTGCGGCAGCGATCCCATCTTCAAGCGACATATGCTCCCAGACGTGCTCAGCAAGAAATGCCTGTGCCTTTTCGCCGCAAAGAAGCCTCTCAAAGGACTCTCGGTTCAATACATTCAGCTCGTTTTCCTGAGTGCTGCGCCAACCGGACAGCACAGTTCGTCCCGCGCCGATGATGACTTTCATTCTATATTCCTCCTTGTCTTCGATCAGTATACCACAGATCTATGCAAAAGCATATAGAAAACGCCCGAACAAAGCACTAAGCTTCATTCAGGCGAATACTGCGAATATTAAGTTCTGATCCGTACTCAGGCAAAAAACAGCTTATTGAGAGTCATGGGATCAACATACTTGCCGTCTTTGTAAACGCGCATATTGCCGGAAGCAACTTCGTCGATCAGCATGACGTTGCCATCTGCATCGTAGCCGTACTCAAACTTGATATCGTAGAGGATCATGCCCTTTTCCTTCAGATCGTCGGCAATGATCTGAGTGATCTGCTGGGTCATCTTCTTCATGTCCTCGTACTGCTCGTCGGTCATGACGCCCAGAGCGATCAGACCTTCCTTGGTGACCAGCGGATCGCCAAGCTCGTCGTTCTTAAAAGTCATCTCAACGTAAGCGGGCAGATCGGCACCCTCTTCGATGTAGTCGCGATAGCGGCGGTAGAAGCTGCCCACAGCCTTGTGGCGGCAGATAACTTCCAGACCCTTGCCGAAGGGCTTTGCAGCCAGAACTTCCATGGTGGTGTTGTTCAGATCTGCGGAAACATAGTGGGTAGCGATGCCGGCGGCATTGATCTTCTCGAAGAAATAGATGGACATACGCAGGTTTACATCGCCAACGCCTTCGATGGTCAGACCTACGGAGTTCTCGCCGTGATCGAACACGCCATCCTTGCCGGTGCAGTCGTCCTTGAACTTGAGCAGATAGTTGCCGTTGTCCAGTGCATATACATTCTTGGTTTTGCCGGTGTATACCAGCTTCAGATTCTCCATAGTAAGCAGCCTCCCTGCGTACGAATAAATGTCATTTTGACGGTTTTTATTATACTCCGGAGATGTTAAGATGATAATGAGCATCGGTGGAGAAAACCGTTCAAATCGGGTGTCAAAGGGCGTTTTTCGTAAATACTTTGTTGCATGAAAGGAACTGTCAGACCGACTGTTTTTTCTTCTGCTCACGGATAAACTCCGCATATGCCCGATAAGGCTCACGCAGATTTTCAGGCAGCTCGTCTGCGGATATGACCTCGACAAACGGGCAGCCGACATGGATATGGGCGTAGTGATCGTTTTCAAAATCATGCAGCATAATTTCCATGCTGTCCAGTTGAATGATGTAGCATTCCCGCTCGGGCAAATCCTCCCACATACGAACTACGCCATAGCCCGGGACATCCTCCCAGCCGATATAGCGAACTGCATCTCCGTCCTGTGCAAACGCGGGATACTTTACCTCTCTTCCCTTGATGCACGCAAGCACACAATCGTCATCGCATCCGCCGTCGCAATCATCATGGCAGCTGTCAAAGCCTTCTTCCTGCCAGATGCTCACGCTTTTTAGGAGGCCGCCGCGTTTGAGAATCGCCGTCGCGATCGACTCTCTGAGCGTGTCGCCTTCGATCTTCTCTCCCGCAAACAGACATCTCTTTTCGATGCTGTACCATACGTCCGCTTCTTCTTCGCACTCGTAATACTCATAATACCGCTTGATATGCATCAGAGCTGCCTCATACGAAGTACACAGAAAGCTCTCCTTTGCCATTTCCGGTCGCTCACGAATATTCAATTCGTATATTGTCTGCGCTTCGGGGCGAATGAATCGCTCCCTTTTTCTGCTTTCCGTACGGCGCAGCTTTTCGGCATATTTTTTGAGTTCTCCGTCAAACTCGGCTGAGAACTTTTCGAGTATATCCAACCGCGCTTCAAAATCGGGCGCACAGTGATATGCCGCCGAAAGCATAGTCAAATCGGAGCATCTTTCCCCTTCTCTGATTGCCTTTTTCAGACCATTTGACGGAATCCATTCCAGAATCTGATTGTATAATGTATCGTTCAATGCTTTTCTCCTTTGTTTTTCTTCAAAAAAGCCTTCAGTCTTCAATGCCGTATACTTCATACAGATAGCTGTTGTATGTATAATAGTCTGCCGATTGATGTGCATATCCATCGCACACATGAAACAAATTTCTGCTGCGCTTCATGCGCTCGTTTTCATTTTCCGTCACCTCATACAGATCGCTTTTCTGTTTCGGCTCAAAATCGGATACGCAAAAGATTTCATTGTCATAATCCCCTACGGGACAAAAATTGCCGTGACGACAGGATAAACAGCACTTGATCGTCCATCCGTCGGGCAGCATCTTTGACAAACGATACAGCAGATATTCGGTATCATTTCCTTCGAGCTGAATCATCCTTCCGTTAATTTCGGTACTCAACTTCACTTTTAGGTCATCATCCTCATATTCTATACATCTTTGCTTTACACACAGATGCTTTTCGCCTACGCCTGTATTGACAATCAAATCGTATACATTCTCCTTTTCCCGCACATCAATCACCTCCGCCTTCATTTTATCATATGAAGAATTAAAGAGCAATCCTATAAAAAAACAGAGTGATCACCGAAG
>CAZYQB010000069.1:0-8815 GCA_964649595.1 uncultured Oscillospiraceae bacterium
GCTCCTCATAGCTCATATTACACAGCCGATGAAGCCATTCTTCGGCAAGCTGCTCAGTCAGCGGATAATCCGCAATGGCGTTGGGTGTATATTTATTGACGCGCTTGCTCATTGCAGCAAGTGTGGTGATCGTGCCGCCCACGCCGACCCAGCGTTCGGGCGCATCCGTACAGACGGTGCGGACTGTGTTTTCGAGCAGTTTGCAGGCAGTTTGATACATTTCCTGCGGATTTTGACGGTGCGAGAGCAGATTCATGAGCCGCACCGCGCCCACCTGTGCGGAATGTGCGCGCAGCATCTGACCGTTTTCGCCCACGATCAGCTCCGTGCTGCCGCCGCCGATATCGATCACGCCGCATTTTCCAAAAGGTGCGGCGCCTGCATAGGCAAGCTGAGCTTCCTCAACGCCCGATATGGTCTTTACCCGAATGTCGCACAGCTGCTCGGTGCGGTCGCTGAACACAGAGGCGTTTCGGGCATCGCGCAGCGCGCTGGTGCCGAAAGCTTCGATGTGCGCCGCACCCAAGGTGCGTGCGGCATGAACGAACTGAGAAACAGCCTGCGCCGTTTTTTCTACAGGCTCTCCGGTAAGCAGTCCGTTCTGTACGCCGTTTATCAGGCGAGTGGTGATGCGGTCGGCGTGCAGGCGCTCAAAACAGTCCCCCTGTACGCGGGCGATCAGCAGCCGAACGGAGTTGGAGCCGACGTCGATGGCGGCATAGATGTGAGGGTCCATGCTCTAACCTCCTGTGTATGATGAATATGTGGGTCAGTCGGTGGATTTGAAAAGAATTTCGCCCTCGTTGACCAAGCCCAGCTTGCTGCGCGCTTCGCGCTCGATGAATTCATCGGTCTGGGTAAATTCGATCTTGCGCTGCAGGCGGAGAATTTCGTTGACCAGCTGTTCCTGCTCGGCGGTCAGATTTTCTGCCGTTGCAAGCATGGCGTCGAGCTGACGCTGCTGCGCGGCATATCCGCCTGCAAAGAGGACGACCAGCAGAAGCACTATGGCGATCCAGTATTTTGGGTTCATTCGGAGCAGACGGAATTTTTTTCTGTGCATTCATGCCGTCTCCTTTTTAATTATAAAATGATGTTAAAAAGAGTATGAGTATATTCTATTCGATCAATGCGCGGGGGAATCCTGCAAGCGAAAATGAACTTCGTGTTATCCGATTTCATTTAAATATGCGGCGCATCAGGCGGCTTCGGCTTATGCCGGAAAATATACGGCGAACCGGTTTTGCGATGAGTTTGAAAATAGACTTTAAAAGCCGGTCAAACGTGGACATATACAATATGTAGCCGCATATCGTGCCCAGCAGCGAATAGAGCCGCAGTTCGCCGTCTGCGCAGATAAGCAGTGCAAAGATCACAATTGCAGCAGCCGCCGTGCCAAATAGCAGATCAAGCAGCACACCGAGCAGCCGCCCTGCCTCAAACAGCCGCCGCGCTGCGCCGTCGAGCGTGGAGTATATGCCGATCAACATTCCGGCATAGAGCATGGTCAGAAAGATGCGGCTCTGTCCAACGGTATAAAACAGCATGGCGTGCTACCGGAACAGCCGGGAGAACAGGGAGCCGCGCGAAGAGGGACGGCGTTCGTCATATTCGAGTGCGGCGATTTCGCCTTCTACGAACAGCTGCCCGTTTTCCAGATTCAGATTGGAGATGTGCAGCTGCTCGCCCAGCAGGGTGAGCGTACCGGCGGCGGTGGACAGCACCACCATCTGCTCATTGAAGCTGTCTACATCCTCCACGCCGGTGATGATCGCCTTTTGCCGTCCTTCCAGTGTCAGTGAATGTGGTCGGATGCTGCGCAGCGGTTCAATCTCTCGCATAGACCTTGCCTCCTCAATAAGTGCTTGAAGCGCGAAAAATCTTCATGCAGACAGTATACTCTCAAAGATTTTGCTTCATTCCCGACTTTGTTCCTGAGGCGATATGTGTTTGCCTATACCTGAACAGCCGAAAGCCTTGATATATCAGGGACAGCTCGGTTCTGGTACTTAAATCTATGAAGTAATATTTTTCCATACTGAACACAATTCATAGAATGTTTTCAGTTGTGCACATTTAATGTTTGCTACATATGCTATAATACTTCCAGGCGAAAGCCAATAAAGCAAAGGAGGGGACTGATTATGAAAAGGCGCAAGATCGCATGGATGCTGATACTGTTGCTGTGCGCGATGGCGCTCCTTTCCGGTGCCCTTCTGATTCTCTATGCAGATCATGAATGCCGTCAGGTAACGTGTCCTGTCTGCATAATACTTGCGCGCAATACAGAATCTTTTTTAAGTCTGTTAATTGCTTCTGCAAGTATTGGTCTGCTAGGCGGCTTAGATAAATACTGTGTGTATATGTCGCCGGAGAATCGGTTTATTCCGGATTGGACGCTTGTCCGTCGGAAAGTCAAATTGCAGGATTAAGCTTCTGTTTTGCTTATGCATATCATCAAAACAGGAGGGCAATTGAATATGATCGTCTATTCGTCAATAGGGCAAGGGGTTCGTTCCTTCTGTTTTGAGACATCATCAAGACCAAGGCAGAGGAGAAGGAAACATGATTTGCATAGAAAACCTTCGCAAGCATTTTACTGATGAATCAGACATCGTCTATCGTGATCTGACCTTTGAGGACGGCAAGTCCTATGTACTGCTGGGCGCATCCGGATGCGGTAAGTCCACGCTGCTGCACATGATTGCAGGAGCGCTTTCACCTACCAGCGGATGCATCATTATTAACGGCAAGGATATGGCGGCAGCTCCTCAGCGCGAAAAGGATGCTTTCCGTATCGCAAAGATCGGTTATATCTTTCAGGATTTCAAGCTGATCGATGAAATGACCGTGCAGGACAACATCGACGTTTTGAAACTGGAAAAGGTAGATGTTTCCCGTGCCGACGAGCTTCTTGAACGCTTGGGTATACTGAAGCTGAAAAAGAGGCAGGTTTCTCGCCTGTCGGGCGGAGAGAAGCAGCGCGTGGCTATAGCACGCGCACTGGTCAAACAGCCGGAGATCATTCTTGCGGATGAGCCTACCGGAAACCTGAACTACGGTATAGGACGCAAGATCACTGAAGCATTGCTGGATGCAGGACAGGGTAAGACACTGATCTGTGTAACCCATGACGAGCGCCTGTGCGAACTGTTCGACGTTGTGATCGATATGAATGAAGTAACTGCTCAGACCGTGAAGGGAGATGAGCAGAGTGTTTAAGTTTGCACTGAAAAATATGCTTGTTCGCCGCGCTCGAATGGTGCTGGTGACGCTTTCCATCGTGCTTTCAGCCAGCGTTGCGCTGCTATCATTCAACATTTCTCAGCAGGTGAACGAGGGAATCATCTCTACAGCCGGATACTACGATATGATTATTGGTCCGGCAGGCAGTTCCACTCAGCTTGCCATGAACACGATGTTTTTCACCGACGAACCGCTGGGAACGATCTCCTACGAATATGTAGAGGAACTGCAGACCAGCGGGCTGACCAACGCCGTAGTTCCCTTCACTATGGGCGACAGCTACAATGGTGCTAAGATTGTCGGAACCAGCATCGATTACCTCGATGGTAAAAAGCTGAAAGCCGGTGATATGTTCGATGAAGCCTTTGAGGCTGTCGTCGGCAGTGCTGTTGCGGAACGATACGATCTTGAACCGGGTGACAGCATGGTTACTTCTCACGGTCTGACCGGAACCGGTCATGCTCATGAATCCAGTCCGTTGATTGTGGTGGGTATTCTGGCAAAGACCGGGACAGCCTATGACAATGTGATATTTACATCCTGTGAAACGGTATGGGCGGTTCATGACCACGGCGAAGAGGAAGCAAATGAGCACACGGAAGGCGAATATGCTGAATCCACCGAAAAACTTGAAGAATCTGTAGCGGATGCGGGGCTGACCGGTCATTACGCCGCGCATAATGCAGATACCACATCGTATGATGAAGTAACGACCGAGCATGAGTACTATTCCGGTGATGTATGTGCCATTTTGATTAAAAGTAAGAGTTTCAATGATTACTACAAGCTGATGGAAATATATGGTGAAAATGCCGCCCTGTTGTGCATCAATCCTTCCACGGTATTGCGCGAGGTATTGGAACAGGTCGATCTTTCTACGCAGATCGTGTATATCCTCTGTGCCATCATTCTGCTGATGAACATTGTGGTCATCTCGGTTATTACTTTGCTGAATATGTATGACGCACAGAAGGAAATCGCCCTGATGCGCCTGATCGGCATCAGTATGCGCAGGATCGGACAGTTGTATTTGATCCAAAACGGCATTATCGGACTTATCGCAACTATATTGGCGCTGCTGCTTTCGCATATATGCCTTGGGCTGATGGGCAGCTTCGTAGCATCCATGGGGATCGTGCTGAATGTGACCGCCGTATATCCGATGGAATGGGCGATCATGGCGCTGGTATTTGTACTCAGTGTATTGCCGACTATGGTGAGGATACTGTCCATGTCCCGCAAGGACAGCCTGAACGTGTGAGGTGATCGAAATGAAAAGAGTATTTGCAATCATCCTGACTTTGGCGTTGACCCTGTGCTTGACGGCTTGCGGCGGAACAGACAAAGGTACTGATGTCACATCCATTGGTTTCAGCGATGCGATGAGCTTTGAGAGCATTGAAAAGCTGGATGGGCAAACTGTTTCTGTTATAGGATACATGGCGACTATTTCGCCCATCAGCGGAAAATATATGTATCTGATGAATATGCCCTATCAGTCCTGTCCGTTCTGTTTGCCCAACACCACGCAGTTGTCCAATACGATGGCAGTTTATGCACCAGATGGGAAAACCTTTAACTATACTGACCAGGCAATTCGCATCACAGGTACCATGATAATAGAGGATGTGGTGGATGAGTTTGGGTACTCCTACAATTATCGCATTGCAGATGCGTCTTATGAGATCGTTGATCTGTCTGAGGTTTCCGAGGAGTATGCGCTTTGGCAGGCAATTGCTGCAGACGGTATCGTTACTGAGCTAAACGCCATGTTTGATTATCTGTATTTCCTGTGCCAGTGGACGGAATATCAGGGAAGTTATATTGATGAAAGCGGCAATACCGTTGAATTCTTTATGTATCCGGGCGATGTGATCTATTACCTTGAAGATGACAGTGCTTATGGATACGCTGCCAAATATGCCGACAGCTATTTTCCGAGTCTGATCTCCCGCATTCGTGCTATCAGCTCGGATGAGCTGGAAGATCTGGTCGCGATCGTGGAATCTGCACAGACGCAGGCAGACATCGCTCTTGCGGAACTGAATAACGGTAAATATACCTATGACGGAATAACGGACAAATACACTCTGAATAACGGTGATACCCTGTACGAACAGTTCTATGATGTGTACTACCAGTTTTCTGTCTGGCTGATGCGCTGGGAACTGTAACTGCATGAAAGCCAGCACCATCCTGATTTTAAGTCGGGATGGTGCTGGCTTTTCTATATATTTTTCGCTGGTGATGCGATATCGAGCTTGATGTTGAACAGACTGCCTTATATGCAGCAGCGCCAACACCATCAAACCCAACAATTTCTTCTTCATAAGATACCCTCCTTCATTAATAGCATCATACATTCCTATGCTGCGCAAGATATAAATCCATTCCGGAAATATGGTGTTTTATCGTCGTATGTTTTTCGGGGGCGCTCGTGATATTAATTTTATGCAGACAGTATACTCTCAAAGATTTTGCTTCATTCCCGACTTCATTCTTGAGGCGATATGTGTTATACTATTTCATATATCATGCATGGGATAAAAATACCCTCTGCACACACTTGCGCGTGCGCAGAGGGCGGGGTACTGACCAGAGGATATTATCAGCTCAAGGGGAGAGTGCGCGTCTTTTGCTTCCCTCATCGCTGCAGGGGTTTTCACGATCATCGATTCAGCCAGTTCAGACCGTTCTGAATATGCTCGTCCCAATACTGCCAGCCGTGATCGCCGGGCGTTTCGACGTAGGTGTGGGGGATGGAGAGGGCAGTGAGATGCTCATGCATCTTTACATTCTGGCGATACAGAAAATCACTCGTGCCGCACCAGATGTAGATCTCGGGAATGGGCTTGCCGAATGCCTTGAGCGCTTCGGCGGCGGCAAATAGATCGTTTTCGGACCCCTTGATCTGCTCTGCGGGACCAAATACGTTCTCCCAATAGGTTTCGGTCGCAACGGCGTTGCGGATCAGACCGCTTTTGACGGTGTCCTCCACGTCCAGACCGCCGGAGAGCGAGATCACCTTGGAGAAGGTCTGGGATGCTTTCAGTCCCAGCTTGAGCGCGCCGTAGCCGCCCATCGACAGACCGGCTGCCCAGGTGTCCTCGCGCCGGGAGGACATATTTGGGAAAAACTGATGGCAGATGGCGGGCAGTTCTTCTGAAATATAGCTCCAGTATCTCTGACCGCGATACATATCGCTGTACCACGACAGATGTACGCAGGGCATGACCACCGCAATGCCCTTTTCGGCGGCATAGCGCTCGATGGAGGTGCGCCGCTGCCAGATGGTGTGGTCGTCGCTCATGCCGTGCAGCAGGTAGAGCGTGGGGTATTGCTCGCTGCGCACGCGCTCGGTGATGCCGATCATGCCGGTGGGCTTCTGGGGCAGTATCACGTCCATCTGAACGCACATTCCCAGTACGCTTGAAGAAAAGTCTACATGAAACAGTGCCAAGGTAATTTCCTCCCGAAAAAATATTTTTAAAATCATTGATATCTGAAATCGGGTCAATAAAGAAAGGATGAAAAAGTATGGGTATCGTATCGGTATGCAAAGTGGATAAATATGAGGCGCATTTGCTGGATGCGGCCATTGAGCAGCATTTTGAGCGAATCGGTGCGCAGGAGATCATCAAACCCGGTATGCGCGTGCTGCTCAAGCCCAATCTGGTGGCAGGCCGCAAGCCGGATACCGCAGTGACCACTCGTGCCGAACTGCTTGCCGCCATTTGCCGCAAGCTGCATAAAATGGGCGTGGGCAGTATCGTCATTGCGGACAGCCCCGGCGGATTGTATACGCCGGCTATGCTGAACAGCATCTATAATGTAAGTGGTCTGAAGGTGCTCTGCGAACTGGCGGAACTCAATCAGAACGTGGGCTGGCGGCAGGTAAGCTGCCCCGAAGGCTTTGAAAACCGCTGGTTCAACATCATCGAGCCGATTCTGGATGCAGACCTTATCATCAACGTGGCAAAGCTCAAGACTCACAGCATGACCATGCTCTCTGCCGGAACGAAGAACCTGTTCGGCTGTGTTCCCGGACTTCAGAAGCCGGAGCTTCATTACCGCCATCCGGAGCTGGAGCCGTTCTCCAATATGATCTGTGAGCTGTCGAAGGTCGTCTCTCCGGCGATCACCATTCTTGATGCCATCGACTGTATGGAGGGCAACGGACCTACCGGCGGCACGGTGCGCCATTACGGACTTACGATGGCGGCGCGCAATGTTTACGAGCAGGATGCCTATGCTTCCAAGCTGATCGGTCTCGATCCCGAAAACGTCGCCATGCTGCGCATTGCAAAGAATCGCGGATGGTACGATCCAAAGGAAACTCAGGTGGTGGGCGATGCGCATGAGCCTGCCGATCCGCCGTTTGTACTGCCCGACAGCGCAGGAGTGGACTTTACCGGTCGTCTGCCCGGCTTTATGAGAAGCCCTGCCTCCAAGCTGCTCAAGAAGATATTCCATGTGGTGCCTTCGCTTGAAAAGTCGAAGTGCATTGGCTGCGGCAAGTGCGCCGAGAGCTGTCCGCCGCATATCATCAAGATTGAAAACGGCAAGGCGAAGTTTACCACTAAAGGCTGTATCTCCTGCTTTTGCTGCCAGGAAATGTGCCCTGCGCACGCTATCAAGGTGCGCCGTATGCTGCGCCTGTGATCTTAAATCCATTATAGCGCGATGAATGTGCTTCTGCACGCGCGATCGGGTTAAGGAATTAACCGCTGATCGCGCTGCAGCAATTCTTTTCGGAGTGTGACAGATCATGAAATTTGTAAAAATGCACGGACTTTCCAATGACTATGTATTTGCCGACACATTCACCCAGCCCTGCCCGAAGGATCCGGCGGCGCTGTCGGTGGAGATTTCAAAGCCGCATACCGGCATCGGTGCGGACGGTCTGATACTGATCGAGCCGGTGGAAGGTGCAGACGCAAGGATGCGCATATTCAACGCTGACGGCAGCGAAGCGCAGATCTGCGGCAACGGTCTAAGGTGCGTGGGCAAGTATCTGTATGATTCGGGTTTGGCCCGCAAAGAGCAGATGGACATTATGACCGGTGCAGGACTAAAAAAGCTGACTATGACGGTGGAAAACGGCAAAGCCGTTGCGGCGCGCGCCGATATGGGGGAGCCGCAGATCATTGCGGCGCGAAAGCCCATTGAGGTATGCGGGCGCACTATCCACTTCACCTGCGTGTCGATGGGCAATCCGCACGCGGTCACGTTTGAAGAAACGGCGCAGGATGATCGCTTCTATACGCTCGGCCCTGCAGTGGAAACGCATGAATTCTTCCCGGAGCGCACCAATGTGGAGTTTACGAGCGTTGAATCGGAGGAAAAGCTGATCGTGCGCGTATGGGAGCGCGGCAGCGGCGAGACGATGGCGTGCGGCAGCGGCGCGTGCGCTACGCTGGTGGCGGCGGTGGTCGAAGGACTGGCTCAGCGCTGCGCACAGGTGGTGCTGCCCGGCGGAGCGCTGTATATCGAGTGGAACGAGAAAGACAATCATGTATATATGACCGGGCCGGCGCAGATCGTCTTTTCATGTGAATAGCCGTTAAAG
>CAZYQB010000070.1:0-8772 GCA_964649595.1 uncultured Oscillospiraceae bacterium
TCCGTATGATCTTAACCATACGGAGGATTAACTGTTTTACGAACACCGCCCTATGCCGCGGCATCTTTTTTCGTTGGTGTGTTGATTTAGAAGTTACTTGGTCAGCTCTTCATACAGATCAACCAATCGGTCGAATTCGGCGAGTGCGGATTCAACCGATTCGCGTCTGCTCATGTCGACGCCTGCGATCTTGAGCGAATCGATGGGGAACATACTGCCGCCCAGCGAGAGGAATTTGCGGTAGCGCTCCACGGCAGGGGTGCCTTCTTTGCGGATGGCGGTGGCGAGCGCCATTGCCGCGGAGAAGCCGGTGGCATACTTGTAGACGTAGAATGCGCGGTAGAAGTGGGGAATACGCATCCATTCGCTTTCGAGCAGCTTTTCCTGACGGATAGTCGAGTAGTATTTTGCGTTGAGGGCAGCGTAGACGCGGTTCAGGCTCTCGGCGGTCAGCGCTTCGCCGCGCTCTGCCATGGCGTGAGATTCGCGCTCGAATTCGGCGAACATGGTCTGGCGGAATACCGTGCCGCGGAAGCCGTCCAACAGCTGATAGATGAGGAATGCCTGCGCCTTCTTGTCATTCTTGTAGCGCTCCATCAACTCAAACAGTACCAGAATTTCGTTGCAGGTGGAGGCGACCTCTGCCACGAACAGCGAATATCCGGACGTTTCGTAGGGCTGGGTGGAGTTGGAATAGTAGGAGTGCATTGCGTGACCCATCTCATGCGCGATGGTCAGCAGGCTGTCGAGATTCTCCTTGTAGTTCATCAGCACATAGGGATGGGAGTCATACGTTCCCCACGAATACGCGCCGGAGCTCTTGCCGACGTTTTCATAAGGATCGATCCATCGCTCGTCGCGTGCCCTTTTGAGGACTGCCTGATAATCCTTGCCCAGCGGCTTGAGACAATCGACCACCAGATCATACGCCTCATCAAAGGGCAGCTTGATGTCAAAGCCTTCTACTGCGGGAACGTATACGTCGATCATGCTCATCTCATCGGAAAGACCGATCAGCTCGCCGTTACGCTTTACGAAGCGGCTGAGCGCACTCAGATGCGCATGAATGGATTCGATCAGATTGGTATATACCTCTTCAGGCACATTGTCCGGGAACAACGCCGCATTGAGGGCGGAGGAATGCTTTGCGGTGGCAGCGTAGAACACGTCGCTCTTTACCGAGGATGCGTAGATCGCCGGAATGGTGGCGCTGAAGCTGCGGTAGGTAGTATAGAGCGCATCGAATGCGGCGCGGCGCACGCTGCGGTCGCGGCTCATCATCATCTGGATGAAGTTGGACTGGGTGAGCTGTACGTCTGCGCCGCCTTCGCCCTTGATGATCGGGAATTTCATGTCGGCATCGGTCAGCATGGAGAAGATGGTGTCGGGTGCGGCGCCCATCTCGCCGGTCATGGCGATGATGCGCTCCTCGGCGGCGGACAGGGTGTGAGGACGCTGGCGCATGAGGTTGGTCAGAAATACTTTATAGTTTTCAAAACCCTCTGCATTTGCCGCTTTGGTGAGGTATTCCTCCGGCTGTGACAGCAGTTCGGGCGTAAAGTAAGCTTCGGCGGTGCCTGCCGCTACCATCAGTGCCTGCGCGCGGTCTACCAGTGCCTGATATTCGCTCTTGCGGTTATCCTCGTCGCGGCGCATACGGGCATAGGTGAAGAGGGATTCCACCTTGCGGGAAAGATCAAACGATACTTTCAGCGCTTCGAGCAGCGTATCCAGATATCCCAATTTTCCCTCATAGACCGGCAATTTTTTTACCAGAGCCTGTGCTTCGGCGTAGTCTGCCTCCCATGCGGCGTTGCCTTGGTAAATATCTTCCAGCTGCCATGTATCGCGCAGATGAAGCTCACTGCGCTCAGGGGTTTTGCTCATATTTTTGGTCCTCCTGAAAATATGATTTGAGTTTTCAAATGCAATGCACATTTTTCAAACGGTATGAGATAAATATACCCTGTTTTGGGCGGATTGGCAAGACAGAGGCAAAAATAATCATAAAAATGAAAAGCACCGAAACAGAAATTATTTCTGCTTCGGCACCAAAGACAATAATGGATGAGGCGGTTAGGGATTATTCAGCAGCATCTGCTGTACCTGCTGATGCAGCGACAGATAATGCTCAGAGACGTTTTCATAAATGCTGTAATAGTCATACGTCAGATATTCGGCGTAGGTTACTAATGAGTTGTCAATAGGGTTGAGCATGGGCTGCTCGCATACGGAGAATTTCGCCAGACCGCTTGCCGTCGGTGCATAGATATCCCCGCCTGCATATTTCAGAAAGAGTACATATTCTTTTCCGGGCTGCATCAGCACATAGCCGTCCTCCGAATAGTACATATTCTTCCACTGAGGGTTTTCATCGGTCACATAGTTCATGCCGCAGGCTTCCAGAATAAAAATGCTTTCGGGACATTCACCCTTGAGGATTTTACTGACGGATACCTCCGTTTTCCATCCTCTGTATACCGGCTCGGTCTGCTCGGTGGCAGTTCCCCGAACGATCACATCGCTTTCGGAATACAGATGCTCGAATGTCCATTCTTCCCAACGATCGTCATATGTCTTTAGAGCTTCATAGAATACGTTGTCCTCCGGCTGCGGAGTGAGCAGTTCGGGCGTTGCTTTGACCGTGCCGAACAGCCTGAACGCGACTGCCGCAGCGATACATACCAGCCATCCGGCGCAGATCAGTGTGAGTATGACCGTGCGTGATTTTAGTTTCATGCGTTCAGCCTCCTCAATGTGCCGTTTTCAATCAGACAGCGGATGTCGGCGCAGTGTTCGATCTCCTGTACGTCATGAGAAGCCATGATGACCGTTACGCCCTGTTGACGAAGTTCTGAAAGGATGTCCATCAGCCGCTGCACGCCTTCTGAATCCAGACCGGAGGAAGGTTCATCCAGCAGCACGAGATCGGGCTTTTCCATGATTGCCTGTGCGATGGCAAGCCGCTTCTTCATGCCTACGGAGTATTTGCGGAAGGTGCGATCATCATCGGGGTTAAGACCTACTTTATTCAGTGCGGTGCGAATTTCTTGCTCGCCGATCACGTTTCGGATTCGGGAGAGAGAGAGAAGGCACTCCAGACCGGTCATATCCTGCCAAAATTCCATGTTTTCCAGTATGATGCCCACATTGCACGGCGGCTTTCCCACGCGCACGGGTTTGCCGTCCACTGTGATGCTGCCCTCATTCAGCCGCATCAGCCCTGCGATCGCCCGCAGCAGCATGGTCTTGCCCGAACCGTTATGCCCGGTCAGCAGGCAGCACTGTCCCTTCTCGACAGTCAGGCTCATATGATCGAGGATGACTTTTCCTTCGATGCTTTTGCAGACATTGATTACTTCAACTTTGCTCATAATTTTACACTTCCTCCGATCACTTCACAGCGGTTGACTCCCCGCAGCAGCAGATATACGGCGGGAACGGTCATCAGCAGCAGACGCGCGGCATTATACAGCGAAAAGGAAAACGGAATATGCTCATTGATCAGCGCATTCAAATAGCCGTGGCGCAGGAACATATCGCTGTAACAGGGGTTGAGCAGCGCATCGAAAAAGCCTTCATGCCCCTCGCGTACATAGGCAACTGCTATGGATGCGATGATGACTGCGGCAAAGGCATAGCCGCCGTTCGTGCCTTTGTATAGTGTAAACAGGTTATACCACAGAATCAGCGCAAGCAGATACAGCCAGCCGCCGAAAAAATACATCGTCATAGATGCAAGCGATATCTGCATCCGAGCCATATCCGCAGGGCAGAGCAGTGCGGTCGCGACAAATGACGACAGATAGATCAGCAGACATTCGCCTGCGATCAGCAGCAGCTTGCGCGATGTCCAGACCGTGCGCTCATTCATCCGCGTGAATACGACTGCGCCCGTCATTATGATCTCGCGCTGCAGCAGACTGCCGCAGCGGGCGGCAAGGATCAGAAAGGGCGTGAGCTGAAGCAGACATTGGATAATATCCTCCAATTGACGCCCGCCCCAAAACAGCATGGCTGCATTCGTCTCATTGAATGCAGCCATCTGTCCGAACGTAAACATCACGGCGATCAGAAGCCCCAGCAGCAGAGAGGTTCGCAAGGAGCGCATATGCTTCATGATAACGGTCACTTCCTCGGTTACAGAATGGGCTGCTTTTGTTTGAGAATCCTGTACCATACATACAGTGCCGCTGTACAGCCGATATATATACCGATTACATGGGGAATTGCTGAAAACCTGCTCGTTGGAACAAGCATAAACAGAGGTGAACCAACAGGAATAGCAAATACTTCATTCATAAATGATAGAATCAGACCGACAGCCATCAGGATCAGCGCCGGATAGAAAATGCCGATCAGTCGGTTCTTGCGGAAGGAGGTACTCATCAGCAGCGATGCTACTCCCATTACCCATGCAAGGAAGGCGGCGTGCATTGCATAATAGGCACTCATCAGCAGCGGATAATTGTATAGTCCCGAAACACTGTATGAACTATACAAAAGAAAAACAGCTCGTGCGGCAAGCTGGCGCTTGGGCGAAGCGTAGCTTATTGCCGGAAAAGCGGCGGTGCAAAGTATGCCGTTGAGCATCAGCGGAATGAAAAACAGATATATTGCGGTAATTGCATAGGCGATGACCTTGCTGAAAATATATCGGTCATAGGAGCTGCGCGTATACATCAGCGAATGGATGCCGCCCGTAAGCTCCTGAAAATACCGTCCGTTGGCTGATAGTGGCAACGCGAAGAATATGCAGAACTGAAGCAGCGCAAAGGGAAGCTGGCTGTAGAATGAATTATTCAGAAATGATTCGATTGCGGAAAATTGATTGATGTCGAGCAGCCCCCAACGGGCATATACCTCGTATAAAAAAGAGGCAATCGCAATCAGAGTGGTTATACCCAGCATATACCAGAAAACCGGTTGGCTCCGAATTTTCCGTAGTTCCTCACGGACGGCACTCAGCATGAATTTCACATCCTTAATTAGGTAGCGTGCAGGGTGTGTTGCTTACCTTGCACGCTGCAAAGCTATGGGGCATCAGATATTGTTAAAAATGAAGGCGTGTGCTGGCTTATTGAAAATCCACCTCACCAGTAACCTGTACGGTAAGGTTAGGCGCTACATATCCGGCGATCTTTCCGTATAAGCTCAGATAATCACCGGCATAAAGATCTGTATGAGGAGAAACGGTTGCTTCGCCATCCTTCACATCTACCTGCTGAGAATACGAAACAGCACTGCCGCTTCTATACAGTTTAACGATGACCGTGGAGTATGCACTAATACTGCTGCCGCATGAAAGAATGGTAACGAGTGTGCCTTGTGGGCTGTTATTCTTTTTTGTGCCGCTTTTTAGTACGCCATAGCTGTCATCATCAATGCGCACATTGAATGAGGTGCTGTCAGCATACGATATGGTTCCCATCATGCCCAGCGCGAAGATCAGTACCAGCGCGATGCACTTCTTCAGGTTTTTCATGGTGTTCACTCCTTTGTGCAAATTCACGGAGAAAAGAATCTTCCTGCCAATGGGTTTGAGCGTATGACGTTCTTTTCTGAGGAATCATGCTTGGACTGAAAAAGAACGTCGATTGTTACATCCACATCTGTACATCACCCTTTCCTGCACTGAAGAACAATATTATTTTAACCATATATTTCCATTGAGTCAATGCTTTTAAGTGATTTAATGGAAATATAGTCTGGTGAAACGAGATTGGTTTAATAAATGACTTTATGGGAGTTTTATGACTTGTAAAAATGATTACTTTTTATGGAACGCTTTATGTAAATATAGATGCTTTCTGCGTTGCTTGTGAAAATCTTTTTTTATTTTTTAAAAAAATCGCCGTCTGTTAGGAAACTGCCCGGCTGTTTTAAAATGTATGCGGTTTGTAAATTTACGATCTTCTCTGGATATATAAAATACAGAGCGCAACATAAAAAGTCACGCTCTGTATTTTGCGTTTAATTTAGGCAAAATCGATGGGTCATGAAAGACCGATCAATCCGCAGAATTAGGCCTCAAACTCAAATCCCATCGGCAGCTTCTTGATCTCTTCAAACCAGCGCTTCATGTCCTCAGCCTTGTAGCCGGGGGTGCCGGAGAGGAAGTGGTTGCCGAATTCCTCGCCGTTTACCGTCCAGCGGATCAGGTATACCTTCTGCTCGGCGGCAAAGGCAGGCACATTGCCGATCCTCTCGGAGGAGTTGGCGCCGATGGTAAAGGAGCCGGAGAACACGACTGCCTTGGTGTCGGCGTCGGTGATGGTAAGGTCTACATCGACTGGATCGAAGGTGTCGTTTGCGATGTGTACGGGATATCCCCAGTTCTTGAGATCGCCCATCATGGCGAGCACCGGTACCTGTGCGCGGCGGATGTAGTAGTATGCCAACTTCTTGCGGAAGTAGTAGTCAACTACGGAGTCGGAAATCTGCGGCCAGCAGTCGATCATGTTCCACCAGATGATGCCGGTCTTATTCCACTTCTGCATACGGCACAGCTCGATCATATACTTGACCGCTTCGCCCTGATACATCTGTGACAGCAGTGCAAACTCCTCAAGGGTGTCCGGTACCTTGCCGTACATCAGCTTTACATGGTTGCGCATCAGCTCGTTGCGTCCGTTGAGGTGAGAGTTGATGAAGATGTCCTCGGTGCTGTGGATCGCCCAGAACTTGTTGTCCAGCGGCCAGAGCTGATCCTCGGGAATGAATTTCTTGATGCTCGACGGAGCAGCGCAGCCGTGGAAGCCGTATTCACTGATGAAGCAGGCATCCGCCAGACGATAGAAATCATCCTTGTACCATGCGCGTGCGCCCCACTTGTGCTGCTCGGGCACGTTGTACATATTAAAGCCTTCCGGAATTTCGGGAGAGGACTTGATGAGCACGCGGTAGGGATCGTGTGCCTGAATCAGGCGGGGCAGCACCTCGTAGGCGATGCGGTTGTAGGCGTTTTCGCGGCTCGGGAAGCCGTAAGCCTCGTTCTTGTAGTCGATCTCGTTGTCGCTGCACCACATGGCGATGGACGGGTGGTTGCGTACCTTGCGCACGAACGAGCCGATTTCATCCTCGATGGCGGGCACGAAATCGGGCGTCTGAGGATAGTTGGTGTTGCCCATGGCGAAGTCCTGCCAGATCATGATGCCGCGCTCGTCGCACAGATCATAGAATTCATGACTCTCGTATACATTGCCGCCCCAGCAGCGCATCATGTTGCAGCCGCAGTCGTCGATCAGGTCGTGAGCCTGCTTCATGCGCTCGGCATCGCGGCTGTGCAGTGCATCGAGAGGAACCCAGTTGGTGCCTTTGATGAAGATCGGCTTTTCGTTGACGAAGATCTTGAACTTCTGATCGCCGGGCGTGAAGGAGCGCTCCAGACGGAAGGTGCGCAGACCGATGCGCTCTACCTTTTCGTCTACCACTTCTCCGTTGTACAGCAGCTCCATCCTGACGGTGTACAGGTTCTGCTCGCCCGAGCCCTTGGGCCACCACAGCTTGGGATTCTTGATGGGCATACCGTGGTTGAGGGAGATAAAGTAGGCGGGGGAACGGCGCTCAAAGTGGGAAGAGCCGCAGTCGCCGGTCAGGCGGAATTCAAAGCCGTCCAGCGTGTCGTGGTCGGTGGTATAGCGCAGACCGAACTGAAGGGAAATGGTGTTGCCCGACAGCTTGGAGCAGGCATAATAGGTTTCGGTGATGCGGGTGGCCTTCTGGCGAACCAGAGAAACGCCGCGCCACAATCCCGAGCTGACCAGACGGGGAGCGATGTCCCAGCCGAAGCAGTGGGGTGCCTTTCTGACCCAGCAGATTTCATTGCGGTGAACGCTGCCGCGCATACCCATGGTGTATTCATGATTGCGGGCTTCGTTCATGACCGAGTGGATGTGTACGGCGAGTGTATTTTCCTTGCCCCACTTGACCGCATCGGTGATGTCGAACTCATGCTCGATCATCATGTTGGCGGCGTGACCCACGAACTCGTCGTTCAGATATACATCAGCTACGGTGTCAATGCCGTCAAAGCGCAGGATCATGCGGTCTTTGCCCCAATCTTCGGGGGCGGTGAAGCTGCGCTCATAGATGAACTGATAGTATTCGTATTTGTTGAAGTCGTGCAGATTTTCGCCGTAGAAGGGGTCGCCTTCGATGCCGGCGTTGACCAGATCGAGCTGTACATTGCCGGGAACTGCGCCGTCGATCTTATTCCATCCGTCTTTAAGCGCGGGAGTGTAGGCATCCGCCTTGCCGCCTTTTTCGGGCGCATAGTACAGAGCCCATACGCCGTTTAGGGAAATGTTTTCTGTCATTGATATTTATGCTCCTTTCGGAAGTTTGGAGATACTATCATTATCTTATAAAAGGAGACTTTCGTCAAGGAAGTTTTGGAGAGGGGGATTCATTTGAACAAATTTTGAGCTATTGGGTTGTTTCTGAGGAGAGGGAGTCTTGGAGATCATGGATCAAGGCATAAATCACTCCATACTCAGATGGGAAATTGCGCGAGCTTTGTAAATTTTCTGTGTTAAAGCTATGTATCGCCCGAAAGGGAATTTGCGTCAATCCTTGACTTTAAGGCTTTGTTTCATTATAATTAAGAGTGTCCGAATTATTACCGCAATTTATCGTGAGAGGCTTGTGCCTTAAATAACATTGCGGCTAAATTAAAAAAGGGGGTCCCCGTCTTGAGCACCAAAATGACTATTGATGGTAATACTGCTGTTGGTCACATTGCGTATGCGTTCAGCGATGTGGCTGCCATCT
>CAZYQB010000071.1:0-8740 GCA_964649595.1 uncultured Oscillospiraceae bacterium
CGAGCGCCGCCATCAGCTCCATGTGGCCGACCGAGTCCCACGTGGGCACGGACTCGTACGCGAGCTCCGCCCCCAGCTGCTCGGCCGTAACCTGCAGCGAGTCGATGAACGCCTGGTCGTAGGTTTCTAGATTGGACATCTTATTCTCCTCCCTTATTGCTTTCGTACAGTATAGCGAAGCAACGCGTGGCTATCCGATAACACATACGAACACGAACATGTCGTTTAATGAGGGTACACTCTCTACAGCATCAACCTCGTTTGGGCGGTCACTGATAGTGGCCCGAATAGAACACGCACTTCTCTTCGTAAGCATTGCCGTTAAACACTATGGCGGCTATGGAGCCTTGCGTGATGCCGCCAAATCGTCAATGCTGCACAGTATGCCGTAGTCGCATCGGAGATTGTCGAGAGCATCCGGATAGTCGCCGAGGAATCCGCGCACTTCCCAAGTTGGCCTTGCGCGGTTTATGTCCTTGCACCATTGGAGAAGCTCTCTTCCAAAGCCCCCAGTCCCAGCTATAACCAGCCTTTTACGTTCTCCGCTCATCAACACCAGCTCCCCCTAGCACATGCCCTTTAGCCTTCGGCAGCCAACCCGTCCAACCCAAAGGCTGCGACACCCCTGGCTTTCACTCCTGCTGTGCGCGCATACTGCGCCGGGATATCGAAAAACTGGGATATGAGCGCAGCTTCTCGATTTATGACGATGACGATCAGATGGTGCTTCTTAAAGCGATTATCAAGGAGCTGAACCTCAATGACAAGATGTATCCGCCCAGAGAGATCAAGACGATCATATCCGATGCCAAGAATCGTCTGCTGACACCCAATGAATGGCTCAAGGATGCAGGGGATGATTTTCGCAATATCAAGATATTTGAAGCATTTGTCCGATATGAAAAGCAGCTCAAGGAGAACAATGCGCTTGACTTTGATGATCTGCTGATGAAGACCATGCTTCTTTTGACCGAGCACGCTCCGGTACTCGAATATTATCGCCGCAAGTTCAACTATATTCTGGTGGACGAATATCAGGATACCAATATGGCGCAGTACGAACTGGTTCGTCTGCTGGCAGGAGATAAGCGCAATGTATGCGTAGTTGGCGATGATGACCAGTCTATTTACGGCTGGCGTGGTGCGGATATCCGCAATATTCTCGAATTTGAAAAGGATTTCCCGGGCTGTCAGGTCATCAAGCTGGAGCAGAACTACCGATCTACCGGCAACATCCTCGATGCTGCCAATCAGGTGATCGCACACAATGCCGGACGCAAGGAGAAAGTGCTGTGGACAGACAGCGGCGAAGGTGAAAAAATTCGCGTATATACTGCAGAGGACGAGCGTGATGAAGCGGCGTTTATCTGCGGACAGATAGAAAAGCTGAAGCGCAGCGGTGCGAAGGTGGGAAGTACCGCTGTTTTGTATCGCACGAATGCACAGTCTCGCGTTGTGGAAGAAGCGCTGGTGCGCAGCGGCATTCCGTACTGCATATATGGCGGCATGAAATTCTATGAGCGCAAGGAAGTAAAAGATCTGATCGCTTACCTGCGCGCATTGGTCAATCCGTCGGATGATCTGGCGATCCGGCGCATCATCAACGAGCCGCGTCGCGGCATTGGCGAGAGTACCATTCAGGCGCTGCGTGACTATGCGCAAGCAGAGGAGATGCCGCTTTCAAGCGCCGTACTGCTGGCAGAGGATGCCGGACTTTCGACGCGCGCGCAAAAGCCGGTTTTGAAATTTGCCGCGCTGCTTGAAGAACTCAATGAAGCGCGTGAAACGATGGCTGCAGATGCTTTCCTGCGTCATGTGATCGATACGACCGGCTATGAAGCGCAATTTAAGCAGACAGAGAACGATGAAAACCGGAGTCGTCTGGAGAATATTTCCGAATTAGAAACCGCTATCAAGGAATATATTGCCAAAGAGCCTGAAGGCGGTCTGGAAGGCTTTCTGGAAAATGTAGCGCTTGTGACCGATCTGGATAATCTGGACGAGCAGACGCAGGTTCTGACGCTGATGACTCTGCACAGCGCAAAGGGACTGGAATTTGATACCGTATTTCTTGCAGGCATGGAAGAGACGATTTTTCCGACCTCCAGATCCATGTTTGATGAGGAGAAGCTGGAGGAAGAACGTCGGCTGTGCTATGTGGGCATCACTCGCGCACGCAAGGTCTTGTATATGACTGGTGCACGTACCCGCGCGCTGTATGGCAGCCGGCAGGCGAATATGAGATCGCGCTTTCTGGATGAAATTCCACTTCGATTGATCGCAAACCTCAACCAGAGCAGACAAACCGAAAGACGTATGCCTCCGGCGAAAAACGGTGGTATGTATAGCGGTTCATATGCAAGCTATACCGGCTCATACGGCAACCAATATTCAAATGCGGCAACGAAATCGGCTGCGTCTCAGCCTGTGCAGGCAGCATCGGGCGGTAAGGGTGTCGTTAACATTCCGGGCGTCGTAAAGGGAGCACAGGCGTTTGTCGGTTCGCAGGCGCGAAAGAGCGCGTCGGTAATGCTGTTTAAAAAAGGCGACCGTGTAAAGCACAGTAAGTACGGCGAGGGTGTTGTGACATCGGTTCAGGGAGAGGGCAGAGATGCCCGAATGACCATTCGGTTTGATCGGGATGGCTCTGAGAAGATGTTTGCGCCCGATCTGGCGCCGGTGATAAAAATTGGCTAAGGAGAGTGTAGGAAGCGGTGGATATGCAGGAGCTGATCAAAAGGCTGAATGAGACGGCGTATCAGTATTATACGCTGTCTGAGCCGACCATTTCGGACGCCGAATGGGATGCAATGTATAACGAGCTGGTTCGCATGGAAAAGGAATCGGGCGTGGTACTACCCGATTCTCCCACTCATCGCGTAGGCAGTGCGCCGCTTGCAGGTTTTGAAGAGCATCGGCATCTGTCCAGACTGTGGAGCATGGACAAGGCTCAGTCGGTGGATGAAGTGCGTGAATGGGCAAAGCGTGCGGAAAAGCAGCGTGCTGCCGCAGTGGAAGGCGGTGTGGGGCTTCCGGCGCTCAGTTTTGTTGTGGAGCACAAATTTGATGGTTTGACTATCAATTTGACGTATGAAAACGGTCAGCTCGTTCAGGCGGCAACGCGTGGCAATGGTGAAGTGGGTGAGAGCGTGCTTGCGCAAGTAAAGACCATTCGCTCCATTCCGCTGACCGTTTCTTATCAGGGACGCATGGAAGTGCACGGCGAGTGCTATATGCGTCTGTCTGTGCTGAATGAATACAACAAGACCGCTGCAGAGCCGCTTAAAAATGCACGGAATGCAGCTGCAGGCGCGCTTAGAAATCTTGACCCGAAGGTGACTGCAGCCAGAAAGCTGTCTGCGACGATGTACGGCGTGGATTATATAGAAGGTCGTTCTTTCAAGGATCATCGGGAGATGCTCGCTTTTTTGAAGGAAAATCATTTTCCGGTGCCGCAGTGTGAATTATGGGCGGATACGATCGATGAAGCCATTGAGAATCTGCGCAGGATCGAAGCAACTCGCGGCGAATTGGATTACTTGATTGACGGTGCGGTAATCGATATTTGTGACTATGCTACGCGAGAAGCGCTTGGACATACCGATAAATTCCCGCGCTGGGCGGTAGCTTATAAGTTTGAAGCAGAGGAAGTCACTACCACACTCAAGAATGTTACATGGGAACTGGGCAGAACGGGAAAGCTCACGCCACTGGCGCATCTTTCGCCAGTTGAGCTGGCAGGTGCAACCATTCGCCGCGCGACGCTCAACAATTATGGCGACATTCTTAGAAAGCGCGTCAAGATCGGTGCGCGTGTGTGGGTGCGGCGCTCAAATGAAGTCATTCCCGAAATTATGGGGCGTGTAGATGAGTATGTAGAAGGAGAGCGCGAGGTCCCAAAGCCCACGATCTGTCCTTCCTGCGGAACTGCTTTGATCGAAAAGGGGGCGCATATTTTCTGTCCGAATCGAGATGGCTGCGCACCGCAGACTGTCTCGCGACTGACTCACTATGCCAGCCGCGAGGCGATGGATATCGATACTTTCAGCGAGAAAACGGCGGCGCAGCTCTATGAAGTACTGGGCGTCTGCGAGCCAAGCGGGCTGTACGCATTGACCGTGGAGCAGCTTTCCAAGCTGGAGCGCTTCGGCAAGCAGAAGGCGGCAAAACTTGTAAAGGCAATTGAAAAGAGCAAGCAGTGCGAGTTGGATCGACTGATTCATGCGTTGGGAATTCCGAATGTCGGGAAAAAGACGGCACGCGATCTGGCAGCACATTTTAGCAGTATGGATGCGCTGATGGCTGCCGACGAAGAAGCACTCACCGCGCTCAATGATGTAGGTGAGATCGTTGCGCGAAGCATTATAGAGTTTTTTGCTGATGAAAACAATCTTGCAGAGATCAAACGGCTTACTCAAGCCGGTGTATCACCCGTTGTGCATCAGGCGCAATCCGACGGTCCTCTGTCCGGCATGACGGTGGTTATTACCGGAACACTTGCACAGATGACTCGTCCGCAGGCGGAACAGGCAGTGCGAGACGCAGGCGGAAACGCTTCCTCAAGCGTATCGAAAAAAACTTCGCTGGTAGTTGCAGGCGAGAATGCAGGCAGTAAACTGGAGAAGGCAAACAATCTCGGTATTCGAGTAATTGACGAGGCAGCTTTCAGGAAAATGCTTTCTTTGTAATTTTTGCTCTTTAAATGATTGTAAAACGCGAAAATTCAAGAACGGCAGCGAGCTAAGATAACAGGAAATATGGTATAATCAAAGTTCATAGAAGTCTGATGAAAATCCCATCGGACAAAATGACAACATATACGGAGGGGAACGGTATATGCACAGCATGACAGGCTACGGACGCATATGCGTTGAACGGGACGGCAGACAGCTCACCGTTGAGCTCAAGTCGGTCAACCATCGCTTTCTGGATCTGTCTTTCAGAATGCCGCGGTCATTCAATGCGCTGGAAGATATGATGCGCAAGCAGATCGGCGCACGGCTTTCCCGCGGACATGTGGATGTGTTTGTTACCTATCGCAATATGCGTGAGGATTCCAGATGCGTCATGGTGGATGAAGCGCTGCTGAGTGCCTACATGAACGCACTCGATCAGATCCGCGAGAAGGCAGCTCTTGCCGATAATCGTGCCCTGATGCAAATGGCGCAGATGCACGATGTACTGGTCGTTACTGAAGCAGAGGAAGATCAGGAGGCGCTCAAGGCATTGATGAGGGATGCACTTTCGGGTGCGCTCGATCAGATGGTGCAGATGCGCACTCGCGAAGGTGCATCCCTCAAGACGGATATTCTGGACAGGATCAACCGTCTGGAGAAGATGACCCTCAGCATTGAGGAGCGTTATCCCGCAACGGTAGAGGAATACCGCAAGCGTCTGCGTACCCGTGTGGAGGAACTGATGGAAGGCGCAGTAATGGATGAGCAGAGGCTGATTCAGGAGGTTGCCGTCATGGCAGACCGCAGCGCCATTGCAGAGGAAACGGTGCGCCTGCACAGTCACTTTGCACAGGTCCGCGAGATGGCAGAGGCTGCCGAGCCGATCGGACGCAAGCTGGACTTTATCGTTCAGGAGCTTAACCGCGAGGTCAACACCATTTCTTCCAAGTCTCAGGATGTACCGATCACCAAGCTGGTCATTTCTGCCAAGGCGGAGATCGAGAAGATCCGTGAGCAGGTACAGAATATTGAATAATGCAGGCAGCATAATTCGGCAGACCTGCCGGAATGATGCGTAGAGATCATAGATACATGAAAGGGGCGGATTGCCGTTGTCACTCAGGCTGATCAATATAGGGTTCGGCAATATCATATCCGCGGATCGGGTGGTTGCCATCGTTGCGCCGGATGCTGCTCCGATTAAAAGGATCGTACAGAATGCGCGGGAACGCGGCGTGCTGATTGATGCAACGTGCGGAAGAAGAACGAGGGCTGTTCTGATTATGGACAGCCAACATATCATTCTTTCAGCAGTTCAGCCGGAAACCATTGCGCATCGACTGGATTCACGAGAAACCCTTGTAGAAGATGATGAGGAGGACTAATACCATGCGAAAGAGATTTACGGTCATCATTTCCGGTCCGTCCGGTGTTGGTAAAGGAACCATCTGCGAACGTCTGCTGCAGGATCTGGATGATCTGGCACTGTCTATTTCCTGCACTACCCGTGCACCGCGTCAGCGCAAGGACGGCACGCTTGAAGAAAATGGTGTGGAATATTACTTCCTGGACGAAGCACAGTTTCAGGAGCGCATCCGCAAGGGTGACTTCCTGGAGTATGCTTATGTTCACGGCAATTACTACGGTACCTCCAACAGCGTTATCGAGAAGATGAAGGCAGAAGGCAAGGACATCATGCTTGAGATCGATATGCAGGGAGCACTGCAGGTCAAGCGCGTTGAACCCAATGCGGTGCTGATCTATATTCTGCCTCCGAATTACAAAACGCTGCGTGAGCGACTGACTGCCCGCGGCAGTGAATCCGCCGAAGTACTTGAACAGCGTCTGGCAGATGCCGCTGAGCAGCTGTCCTATGCATATCAGTATGACTACATCGTGGTCAACGACAATCTGGAAACGGCTCTGGATGAAATCAAGGGGATTTTGCGTGCCTGCGCCAATCGCAGAGAAATGTGCCAGCCGGTCCTTGACTGCATTATCGAAACTTTCCAGAACTAAGCTCAGGAGCCAAGCCGAAGAATATGCTTAAAAGGCTGAAATCAACAGAAAAACACTCTGTATAATAATTAAGACCGACCTGACAGGAGGTAATTTACCATGTCTATGATTAATCCCCCCATTGGTGATCTGTTGGCAAAGGTGGACTGCCGCTATACTCTGGCGGTAGAAGCGTCCATGCGTGCGCGTCAGCTGATTGGCGGAGCGCAGCCGCTGGTTACTGTTTCTAAGGACAATAAACCGCTGGTCACCGCAATTGAAGAGATCAACCGCGGTCTGGTTTCCTACACCCGTGATGAGACGATTTCTGCTGAAACTGCTTTGGAGCAGAAGTAAGAGTCGTATTTAAAAGGACGAAATATAGATAAAAACGGAGGGACAGGTATGCTGTCGAATAAGTGCGTCGTGCTGGGCGTGACCGGCGGAATTGCCGCGTACAAAGCCTGTGAGATCGTCAGTCGATTGAAAAAATTGAATGCGAACGTGCGTGTTGTTATGACGGAGCATGCCTGTCGCTTCGTTACTCCTCTTACTTTTGAGACGATGTCGGGCAATCAGGTATATGTCAGCCAGTTTGACAAAAACTGGGAAATCGAGCATATTTCTCTGGCAAAGAGTGCAGATTTGATGCTTATTGCACCGGCAACCGCAAACATCATCGGCAAGATGGCAAACGGCATTGCAGATGACCTACTTTCTACAACGGCAATGGCAATGCGTGCGCCTATTCTGATGGCGCCCGCCATGAATACCGTCATGTGGAAAAATGCTGCCACGCAGCACAATGTAGAAATTCTTGCCGAGCGCGGTGTGCGCTATGTGGGACCTGAAAGCGGTTTTCTGGCGTGCGGCGATGCGGATGTGGGACGGATGTCTGAGCCGGTAAAGATCGTCGAAGAAGTATGCCGCCTGCTGCGTCCGCAAAAGGATCTCGAAGGCAGACGGGTACTGATTACCGCTGGTCCTACCCGGGAGATGATCGATCCCGTGCGCTTTTTGTCCAATCGTTCTACCGGGAAGATGGGTTATGCGATCGCGGAGGCTGCCAAAGAGCGCGGCGCGCAAGTTACGCTCATCAGCGGTCCGGTCACACTGCTGCCGGTTCGCGGCGTGGAAATGGTGGGCATTCAATCCACGCTGGATTTGTATGAGCAGGTGACTGCCCGTGCAAAGAGTGCGGATATAGTGATCCAGGCGGCGGCACCGGCAGATTTCAGACCGGCATCGGTATCTGACATCAAGATCAAGAAGACCGGCGATGATATGACACTGCATCTTATCCCCAACCCTGATATTGCGGCACAGCTCGGTCAGGATAAGTGGAAGGGTCAGATACTGGTGGCGTTTGCGGCAGAGACCAATGATATGCTTGAGAATGCGCAGAAGAAACTGCTCAAGAAGAACGCAGATATGGTTGTTGCCAATGACGTAACTATGCCGGGCGCAGGGTTTGCCGGAAATACCAACTGCGTCACGCTGATTACCAAGGATGACATTCGTTCTCTGCCCATGATGAGCAAGCGGGATGTGGCGGATGCCATTTTGAACCGTGTGCTTGAGATTGCGGCAGCGCAGGCGGAGGAATAATGACGGGGCATTTTGCACAGATCATTGTTGATATTTCCAATGAAAAGGTGGACAGGCTGTTTACCTATCGCGTGCCGGAGGATATGATGCTCTCGCCGGGGCAGCGCGTGTTGGTTCCGTTTAGAAATCAGCACAAAGAAGGGTTTGTCATAGAACTGAGTGACGAATGTGATCTTTCTGAAAATATCACGATCAAATCTGTTCTGCGTCCGCTGGAAAATTATTCGGTCATACTGCCGGAGATGATCGAATTGGCAAAATGGATGAAGCGGAAGTATCACTGCAATCTGGTAGACGGACTTCGACAGATGATTCCGGCTCAAATGCGTGGTGGACGCGTGAAGGAAAAACAGGTGGCAATAGCGTCGCTGTGTGTGGAAGGCGAAGCGCTGAAACAGGCAATGGCTGTCAATTCGCGTGCAAAGAAGCGTCTTGAGGTAATTGAAACGCTTCGCGAT
>CAZYQB010000072.1:0-8733 GCA_964649595.1 uncultured Oscillospiraceae bacterium
GTCAACTCGGAAGGCATTTCCGGCGGCGGCTTCCTGCAGTGGTTCGCCGACAACTGGGTATCCCTTGCCGTATTTCTCATCATCGCAGGCGCCGTCATCGATTGGATCATCTGGATGATCCGCTGGAGACCCCACTGGCTGTGGCTGCGCAAGCGCCAGATCATCTATGAAGATGTGCCGGTAAAAAAGCGTTCCTCCCGTCCTCAGCAGAAAAAGAAGTTTGAGCCTCGACGTGCGCCTGCACTGCACTCTTCAGCATACGGCGATACGGACGATTATGATGATCCGTTTTCCGAAACCGCAGCTCCCCGCTATGACGCCGCCGACGATGACGAATTTGAAGATTGGGATATTTCCGATGATCCCTACTCGGATGGCGAATAACCTCTGACTCATTTGCTCAAAAGCCTCCCTCAAAGGAGAGAGGCTTTTAGTCTGCCCTCTGAAAGGATGACGCTCAATGTGGACGACAGGAAACCGAATCAAAGTCCTCGTCGGTCATTACGGCAGCGGCAAAACGGAGCTTGCACTGAATATGGCGCGCTCTATTCGCCGCGCAGGACATAAAACCACACTGGTTGATCTGGATATTGTAAACCCGTTTTTTCGCAGCGCGGAGCAAGGCGCATGGCTGAATGCGCACGATATCCGACTGCTCGCTCCTACATTCGCACTCACAGCGGTGGACATTCCTGCACTGCCCGCACAGATTCTGTCGGTATTCAGCAACAACTCCCTGCGTACGATTTTCGATGTGGGCGGCGACGATGCAGGTGCGCTGGCGCTGGGTCGCTACAACAGATATTTTCTGGAAAGCGGTTATGATCTGATCTACGTCGTAAACATATTCCGCCCCCGTTCGGGCAGCGTAAGCGAAATTGCGGATATGATGAAGCGAGTTTCCATCGCTTCTCGCCTGACGCCTTCTTTTCTGGTGAACAACTCGAATCTGGGCGATCTGACTGATGCCAAAACGGTTGCTCAAGGGCACGAACTACTCAAGGCAGTCGAAAGGGAGTGCGGTGTAAAGCTGATTGCCGACTGCGCCGCCGTACCCGGCATAGCGCCCCATGCGGACGGTACACCGCTGTTTGAAATGGAGCGCATCACCAAGCCCGAATGGATGGAGCTGTGACCGCATGGATGTGATCGTAAACGCGCTTTCTCTGGGCGCATCCGCCATTGCCGCCATACTGATGCTGATTTCACTCATCATTTTGCTCACGCGGTATGTTGCAGAGATCCACTCCCCAAACATTCCCTTTCCCGTGCTGTGTGATAGTCTGCGGCGCAAAACCCGCTTCACACCCAACACTGCCTCCACCTCTACGCTCGGTCGGATCGGACGCAGGCGCATACAGCGAAGCACATGGGCACTGCACACGCAGGGTGATCTGTTGATCTGGATCATTGCGCTCGCGCTGATGAGCCGCCTGCTGATCTTCGTATCGGCAATGGTCGGCAGTCTGCTGGGCGGCAGCATCGGCTCCTTCTTCCACGACTTCAGCGGACATTGGATCCGCTGGGATGCCGCAGGCTATCTGAGCATCGCCCGGGAAGGCTATACTCCGGCGCATCCGGAAAATATCGTATTGATGCCGCTTTATCCGCTGCTGGTACGTATTTTCTCGCTGCCGCTGCTGGGTAATACCGCGCTTTCCGGTGTACTGCTATCCAATCTCTTTTTGGTCGGCTCCTGCTGGGCGCTGTACTATCTGTGCTATGAACAGTTCGGGCAGCTGATCGCCAAGCAGGCAGTGGTGCTGCTGCTGCTCTCGCCCATGTCGTTTTTCTTCTCGGTGCCCTATGCCGAATCACTGTTCCTTTTCCTCACGCTTCTGAGCATACTGCTGGCGCGGCATGAACGCTTCGGCGCGGCAGTGATCGTCGGAATGCTCAGCGCATTCACTCGTTTGGCAGGTGTGCTGGTCATCATACCGGTCTATCTTGAAATGCTCAAGTATGAGCGCAAGCTGCAGCTCTGGTCCGAACACAGACTGCGCTGTATTTTCCGATTTCTCGGCACCACACTGCTTGCCGCCTCCATTGCGCTGGGGCTCGCCGCTTATCTGTTCATAAACTGGCAGGTGTTCAACGATCCTTTCGCATTTATCCGCGTGCAGCAGGAAATGCTCAGTCAGGACTTCGGCTCGCTGACCAACACGCTTCAATACTCAATCGAATCTGCACTCACCACCAATTCCACCACATGGCTGCTGGGCGTATGGCTGCCGCAAAGCACGGGCATCTGTGCCATCGTGCTGCTGCTGACCCTGCTGTGCACCAAGATCAATCCGGGCGACGGTCTGTATTCATGGGCATATCTTATCATAACGCTCAGCCCCACATGGCTGTTGACCGGTCCGAGAATGATCTTCTGTATGTATCCCACCTATCTGCTGCTGCCTCGTGCCACCTATCACAACCGCCTGTACAATTGTATGCGCATCGTATTTACGATCCTGCTGATCCTCTACTCCTATATGTACGTTGTTGTGGGCAATGTGCTGTGATTTCTGCTTTATCTTCTTCAGAACGCAAAAATACGACCGAAGGCTCTTTTTAGAAGAATCTTCGGTCGTGTTTTTTGCGCTTCCCGCTTTAACTCATAATATGCTTCTTGAATTCTTGCATATATCTCTTGTTCGGTACTTCCTTGAACCTAAAATCACTCCCCACTTATTATTCAGTATACCACACTGTCCAACAAATGGGGGAGTAGTTCATCATAGTTCTTGGTATATGATATTTTCAATTACTCCAGCGAAGCATACATATCGAGTACACCGTCATTGACGTTCATTCTGTATATATTCGCTATATTGCGCATCTTTTCGCTGTCGTTCCCAAAGAGCTTGCCCAAACCAGAATCGTTCTGCGCATCCATCATATCGGCAAAAGCATCTACCGATTCAGCCGACAATGCTTGATACGCCGCGTGCGCGTCGATGATCTTTTGATAATTTTCGTCTGTTGGATTACTCTGATACGCAGATGCAGCATTCTGAATAGTTGAATAAGCGCTCTGACGGGCATCATCAAGCCGTTCAATCTGGCGAGCTTTGTCAACAATCTCCGCAGAATTCGTCAGCGCCTCCGTGCCGCGGGTGCTGAGCTTGATGATACTTTTGCCGACGATGCTGGGATACATATTGACCAACGCATCGCGACCCGCCTCGCTCAGCTTCGATGCAGCAATACTCACTCCGTTCGACGCCAGACAGTACACGCCGCAGAAATACGGATCCTTGAAGGATTCCAGCAATTCGGCTGCTTTGTTCATTTCGGAATCCCCCGAAGCGCGCAGACCGCTGCAGATGTTGGAGAGCATTTTAGGATCCATACTGGTCATCTTCTTGTACTGATTGTAGGCATCCAGCAGATGCTGAAAATACTCCGTCGCCGATCCGACTTTCTCAAATCCCTCAATATAGGGACATGCATCAAGGAACGCCTTAAACTCGTCTCCCGAACCTGGATCGTCGAGGTTCAGAATGTCGATGGCCGTATCCAAGCGGAATTCAACATCGTCCTTTACTTTCTCCCCGTATTTTAGAACCAGCGAAGAGACATCTTCCTTAGCAGAGAGCGTATTAAGCAAAGCTATCGCCATTTGATGAGCATCACTCTGCGCCAGTGAAGACGGATCTCCCGCCATGATCGTATAGAATTCAGCCAGCTTGCCTATAAGATTGGACAGCGCCTTTCGGTCGATTAAATTGTTGAGACCTGCATTCTGTGTCTCAATGCTCTGCAGCATATTATCAATTACTGATCTGCGCTCATCTTCCAACTCCTGATCCGTCAAACCGTAGGGATTTTCCTTTTTTGAAGGTTCGGACGGATCACTTCTCTCGCCTGCCAATTCCATAACGCTTTTCTCTGCATCCTCAAAAAGCTCTATTGTGGATCGGATGGCTCGGGCAATACCTTGCACATTGTCGTATTCGGAACGAAAGGAGCGAATCAACGCATTCAACCGCTGATCGATATTGACTTGCTGATTATTGATCCGGCTAGTATCCACATTCCGAAGATCGGTGATGAGGTTCTCCAATACGTCCATCAGTTTCTCCATATCGCCGACTGCACCATTAAGCACATCGGACGAGAATACAATTCTGTCATTTCCCATTGAATTTTTCCTTTCCGTCCAGAGCAATATTTCTCATGGCTGCATCCGTTCTCTTGCATATATCGGCGGGCATACTACCAATATTTCAATCCATTCTCTTATCGTCTCAAGAAACATTCCCCGAACGGATGAACTGTCCATGTCGCCCTCTCCCGTATATCCGCATTTACCTGAATGCAATCTGCCATTGCCCTCCCCTGTCCACAACAGAATTATATCACATCACCGTTCTGATTTCAACACACTTCTATCCCCTTTCGACGATTGCCTCGTTTCCGCCCCGGTATCATATCCTCAATCTTTTCCCACAGGACAGCCGTCTGTTCACAATGCTTTGCTGCCATTTTTCAGTCCTTGCTTTTATTCCACCTTTTTCATGCAATTTCTTTGATTTTTCGGATACGTCCTAATACAATCCGGCAAACAGCGATGCCGCCGCCACGGTCAAAAGTCCTGCCACAGCAATGGACAAGCTGCTCATAGCACCTTCGATCTCGCCCATCTCCAATGCGCGCGACGTACCGATGGCATGAGACGCAGTACCCATCGCAATGCCGACCGCCGTTTTTTCGCTGATCCGGAAAATTCGACACACCGTCTCCCCGATCACGCTGCCCAGCACGCCGGTGAGTATGATGGAGGCGACGGTCAGCGTCACGATACCGCCCAACTCCTCGGATACGCCCATGCCGATGGCAGTGGTGATCGATTTAGGCAGCAGCGACACATACTGCTCATGTGTCAGCGCAAACATTGCCGAAAGCGCAAGCACGCTTACAAGACTGCTCGCCACGCCTGCTGCAATGCCGCCGATGACCGCCTTCCAGTTCTTTTTCAGCAGCTCGATCTGCTGATACAGCGGGATGGCAAGACATACGGTTGCAGGCGTGAGCAGATCGCTCAGATACTTCGCCCCTGCCTGATAGTTCTTATAATCTACCTTCAAAAGCAGCAGCGAGCAGATCACGATGATAATTGCGGTCAGCAGCGGATTGGCAAACGACTTTTTGATCCGCTTCTTCACCCAAAGCCCGACGGCATATGCCGCCAGTGAAAGCGTCACGCCGAAATACGCGGTGCCCGAAAGCAGCTCGCCCGCAAAAGTCAGCTCGCTCATTTCCTCGACGCCTCCCTTCGGATAATAAACTGCGCCGCGCATCCGCTTGCCGCCATGACGATCACCGTAGTCAAAACCACGATCAGCGCGATCGGCAGCAGCGCACCGCGCAGCTGAGGCACGATCTCCATCAGCCCGACGGCAGCAGGAATAAACATCACCGGCATGATCTCAATGAGAAACGAACCGGCGCGCTTGATCTTCTCTATCTTGAGAACACCCGTCAGCAGCAGCATAAGCAGTATCACCATGCCGTAAATCCCGGCAGGCACGCTCAGCGGCAGCAGCGCGTGAAGCACCTCCGCCAGCAGCGATATGCCCAGTATGATTGCCAGTTCCATCAGCACGCTCATCTTTTATACATCCTCCCGGCTGTATCGGTTTACAAATTCCTTCAGTACCGCCTTGCAGCGCTCCGGCTCCAGCAGATAACTCACACCATGTCCCGCATTTTCCACCAGAATTATTTCCTTTTCGGCGCAGCACGCTTCGTAGGCGCGCAGCGTCATCTCACAGGGCACGAATTTATCCGCCTTGCCATGCAGAAACAGCACCGGCAGCCGATTGCCTTTCAACGCTTCGATCGTGCTGTATTCATCCACTGAGAATCCTGCGCGCAGTCGGATGACCCATGCCACCAACCAGAAAAGAGGCTGCTTCGGCATCTTCATATCCACGGTCATCACCTTTTCCATGATTTCCGCAGGCGAGGTAAAGCCGCAGTCGGCAATGATGCCTCTCACACTGCCGGGCAGCCTTTCGCCCGACGCCATCAGCACGGTTCCTGCCCCCATCGAAATCCCGTCCAGAAATATGTCGCCGCCGATGCGCCGATCGATGTATTCTGCCCAGCGCACGCAGTCAAAGCGCTCTTTCACGCCGAAGGTGATATGCTCACCTTCGCTTTTTCCATGTGCGCGCTGATCGACGAACAGCAGATTGAAGCCCAAGCTCCTGTAATACTCCGCTACACAGGAAAAATCCCGATAGGCGCGCGAACGATAGCCGTGAAAGAGGATCAGCGTTCGTCTGGTGTGTGCATTGAGCAAATGTCCGACCAGCTTCAAGCCATCATGGCTTGAGATGCTGATCTCCTCCATCTCCTGCGCGCTGATCCATTCCTCGCCAAGCTTCATTTCATCCAGATACGGTGAAAGCGACATTAGTCCTTTGGATGCCGAAAGGCTTTTTTTGTGCCGCTTCGGCCTCTTCGGTTCCTTCTGCCGCACCACGGCAAACTTGTAGAAGTAGTCTGTCGCACAGGCAAGCGCGCCAACCAGCAGCAGCGCAATCACCGCAATGATCCAGTATATCATGTGTGTATTCCTTTCCTGATCGATCAAAACCGAATTGTGAGTTCCTTCAAATAGGCTCATACTGTCAACTTAAATACAAGCATCCGGATGAAATCAAATGTAAGAGATCTCCTCTCCAAGAGGGAGTCCTTTGGAGAACATTCTACTCTTAGTCTGCTGAGCTGTCCCTGCGGATGCCGGTAACATTTCTTCTCCAGCTGCCGCGCAAGATATACACCAGCGACACCAGACCGCCTGCCACCGATGCCGCAGGTGCCGCCGCACCCACGCCGGAGAGTTCCATAGCGGTCTTAGAGAGCCACAGCGCCACCGGCATACGGAAGATGACCGCCGAGAAAATGTTATTGATGAGGGTAAAGGTGGTCAGACCCGCGCCGTTCAAAAGTCCGTTGAAACAGAAAGCAAACGGCACCAAAAGATAGTCGAAGCTGAATGCACGCATATACTGCCGACCATACTGCAAAACCAGAGGATCATACTCGTTCATGAACATCATCATGATGCCGTCGCAGCAAAGCTGTGCAATGGCAAACACGATCACGCCCAGACTGAATGCAATCGCAATTCCGTATTCCATCGACTTTTTGGCGCGGTCATACATCTCTGCGCCGATGTTCTGCGCCGCCATCGAGGAAACCGCCGAGGACATCGCAACCGCCGGAAGGATCGCAAAGCTATTGAAGCGTCCCACGATGCCGACCGCCGCCGATGCCTCCACGCCGAATTCGTTTACGATGCTGGTCATCAGCAGGAAGGATAGACTGGAGACGATCGACTGAATGGAGCTGGGAATACCCAGCTTCATCAGCAGGCGCACCTTGTCCACCTTAATGGCGAAGCTCCTCAGTTTAAAGTCGAATACGAAGTTGCGTTTCTTGAGGTATACCGCTGCCAGCAGCATACTGACCGCCTGCGCGATGATGGTTGCCCATGCCGCACCGGCTGCGCCCATTTTGAGTCCAGCGACCATCCAAAAATCCAGCGCCACGTTTACCACACACGCCACCATCACAAAATACAGCGGTCTCTTGGATTCACCCATACCGCGCTGCACCGCACTGATCGCGTTATAGCCGAAGGTAAACACCGTGCCGAGGAGACAAATGTTCGTATAATCCCTTGCCGATGCTCTTGCCTCTGCCGGAACCTTGAGCAGATCCATAATCAGATCGGTGCAGGCGATCATGACCACCGTCAGAAATACGCCCACAATCGCCATCAGCGAGAAGGTAGTGCCGATGGTCTCAGACACATCCTGTTCTTTCTTTGCGCCGAAATACTGCGCGACCAGAACCGTGCCGCCCACGGTCAGACCTGAAACCATGTTGATGACCAGATTGGTGATCTGTGCGCCATTAGTAACGCCTGCTAGCGCATTCGTATCGGCAAAATTGCCCACGATCAGCATATCCGCCACCGAATAGCACGCCTGAATGAAGTTGCTCAGCAGGAAGGGCAGGCAGAACTGGATCAAATGTCTGCCGATCGAGCCAGTGGTAAAGTCTCTTTGAATCTTCTCGCTCATGGTATCCGCCTTTCTTTTGTTCCTTGAAATTCCGTGCTTCAAATTAGATCGCACGCTAACGATCTGCATTATATCAGCGGCAGGTTAAGAGCACAACGTGCTTCATTTTATTTTGTTCACTGCGTGAAAAAGCCTCAATGGACATCTCTGTAAAAATACGCTATAATGAAGTCAGCCATTGCGCCCCTATATGGGTATGATTCATCAAGGAGGAACGCACATGAACCGACAGCTCTTTCCGGACAGGCGAATCTTCTTCAATCTTGACGATACGCATTTCTTCTACACCCGCGCAAATGACGAAAATCTAAGCGAAGAGACCATTCGCTCATTCATCCGCCAATACGCAGACAGCCAGATCAGCGATTTTGCGCTGTGCTGCACCGGACGCATTTCAGATTTTCCGAGCAAGGGCAGAATGTGGTGGGGCGACAAATACGACCAGACCATCGAAAACGACATCCCCGTCAACTACCGTGAGCATCCGGTCGTGCGCTGCGCCACGCATATTTTCCGCGATCTGGGACTAGATCTCTACACCATCTGCATCGATGAGCTGAGAAAAATCGGCATCCGCCCATGGCTGAGCTTCCGCATGAACGACTGCCACGACAACGATCAGCCGACCAGCTTCCTGCAT
>CAZYQB010000073.1:0-8733 GCA_964649595.1 uncultured Oscillospiraceae bacterium
ACATCGGTGCCGTCATCGGTGAGGACACCATGATCGACATGGGTGCCGTGCTGGGCGGACGCGCCATCGTGGGCAATCGCTGCCACATCGGTGCAGGCACCGTTCTGGCAGGCGTAGTAGAGCCCGCCAGCGCAACACCCGTCATCGTTGAGGACGATGTTCTCATCGGTGCAAATGCCGTAGTCATCGAAGGTGTGCGCATCGGCAAGGGTGCAGTCGTTGCCGCCGGTGCAGTCGTCACTCAGGATGTCGAACCCGGCATGGTGGTCGCAGGCGTTCCCGCCCACGTCATCAAGAAGAAGGACGAAGGCACCGCTTCCAAAACCGCACTGGTAGACGCACTACGTTCATTGTAATTCAGCATCAAAGGTTCCCTCGAATTCGCTGCATAGCACAAAATAGGTAGCTGTCTGCGCTGCAGACTGCGAGGATCTGTAACTCATCTGCTTATTTTGAAAAACAAAAAACGAACTCCGTTCGAAAAAGACAAGCCTGTCCGACTTATAAATCAGAGTCAGACAGGCTTTCTTCTTACTTTTTTCTTCTTACTTTTCCAGCGACTTGAGATACTTAATGCAGATCTCAGCTTCGGTCATGCCGTCGGGCTTGCAGGTTTCGCTCTCAACGACCATCGGCAGACCCAGTTCTACGGCCTTTGCATAGACTGCTGCAACCGGCGCTTCGCCCATGCCCAGAGGAGTGCCCTTGCCGTCTGCGCTGCCGTCCTTGATGTGGATAACCTTCACGCGATTCTTGAGACGTTCCAGCACCGCAACGGGATCAGTCTTGCCCACGAATGCCCAGTAGGTATCGATCTCCAAATTTACGTTGGTGCGGTAAATCAGCTGATCTTCGATATTGGAGCCGTCCTTGTTCGCGCGGAACTCCCAATGATGGTTATGGTAGCCCAGAGAAATACCCTCTGCCGCCAGCTTCGGCTGGAACTCATTAATCATATCCACCAACGCATCCAGCTTGGTCTGGTCGGTGAAATCACCACCGGGGATGATGATGTTCTTGTTGCCGATCACCTTGTGATAAGCAACGGTCTCCTCGAAATGATCGGCGATCTCCTTCCAGCTGGTATGGGTACCGGAAACGCACAGACCGTACTTATCCAGCATTACCTTGATTTCTTCTGCAGGGATGCCGAAGAATCCTGCGAATTCCACATACTTGTAGCCCAGCTCGCTTACACGACGCAGCGCTTCATCCATCTTGCCCTTCTCGGTCAGATCACGCACGCTGTAGAGCTGAATTCCGTATTCCATGTTCATTACACTCCTTAAAGCTATAATTTGCTGTATTCATTATACCTGCCGCAAACGGATTGTCAAGCATTTTTGTATCCATCTACACGGCGCACTTGTGCCCTTTGCCGCCCGTATGCTATAATAATATCGTATTTTCCGACGTTTTGCGCGGATTTTTTTCAAAACACATCACAAACCGAGGTGCTGATATGTTCACTCTTTCTACACAGGCGCAGCAGTACATTGAGCGCCATATGGATGAGCTTATTTCCCTGACCGCCGAGCTTTGCGCCATTCCTGCGCCCAGCCGCCATGAAGAACAGCGTGCCGCCTTCTGTAAGCGGTGGCTCGTCGACCACGGCGCACAAGACGCATACATCGACAGTGCCCAAAACGTCATTTGGGGTTGGCGGTGCGAAGGCAAAAATGACATCGTGTGTATTGCCGCACACACCGATACCGTATTCCCCGATATGACGCCCTTCACCATGGAAATTCGCGACGGACGCGCTTACTGCCCTGCGGTAGGCGATGATACAGTGAACGTCGCCATGCTGATGCTGATTGCCGCCTACGTTTCCGAGTACCGTCCCGAATGTGAAAAGGGGCTCCTCTTCGTGTTCAATGCCTGCGAGGAAGGCTTAGGCAATCTGGACGGTGTACGGCAGCTGTTTAAGGACTGGGAGGGCAGAATCAGTGAATTTATCACTTTCGACGGAAGCTACAAGCACATCTGCGCACGTGCGGTCGGCTCGGTTCGTTACCGCATCCGCATCGAGACCGAAGGCGGTCATTCCTTCGGCGCCTTCGGAAACCGCAATGCCATTGAAAAAATGGCGCGCCTGATCTCGATGCTGTATGATATCGAAATGCCCAAGCTGCATGGTGTACGCACTACCTACAATGTAGGCGAGATCAAGGGTGGTACATCGGTAAACACCATCGCTCAAAGCGCCGAAATGCTGTATGAGTACCGTTCAGATGCGCGCGAAGGTCTCTCCGCCATGCGCCGTAAGTTCTGTGAAGCTGTTGAGCGCATCCGTCCGAGCTGCGGTAAGCTCATCGTTGAGGTGCTGGGCGAGCGTCCCTGCTCCGGAAATGTCGATCAGGACAAGCTGCGCTCCCTCATCGATCGCGCAGCCGACGCAGTACAAACACATACCGGCGAACGCCCTTCTGTCACCTCCGGTTCCACCGACTGCAATCTTCCGCTTTCTCTTGGAATTCCTGCTGTCTGCTTCGGAGGCTATCTGGGTGCAGGAGCGCATACCCGTGAAGAATACATCGAGCTGGACAGCCTGCCTGTCGGCTTCAAGAGCCTGATGGCATTTGTCATGAGCTATTTTACCGGAGAAAATGAATAACTCCCATCATAAAAATCCCTTCTTCTTTTGAATCTGTGAGATCTCGCGTTTGATCCTCTTTCAAAAGCAGAAGGGATATATTATATAAGCCAACAATATAATTTTCTTAGCGCAGGCGCTTAAAGTACTATCACGACGACCAGTTTTATCAGGCAAACCGGCGCAGATAGGCATGACCTGCTTCAAGCGCAGTCAGGTTATCTTCCGGTCCTTCAAACTCAAGGGAGAGATAGCCGTCGTATCCGGCAGCCTTAAACATTTTAATGCACTGAGCCACCGGGATCACACCGTGACCGAGAATGGTGCCTCTGACATAGTTATGTCCCCTGCTCTTAAACCAGCCGCCCTTACCAGGATCAATCTCGCTGCCCTTTTTGAACAGGAAATCCTTGGCATGAACGTGGAAAGCATACGGCAGCGCAACAGAAACCGCTTCAATGCTGTCCTTATCGGCGCAGATAAAGTTTCCGATATCCACCAACCATCCGTAATTGGGATGGTTGACGGCATGGATGAGCGATTCTACGCGCTCTGCTTCCTGAATAAACTGACCGTGATTTTCGGTGCAGGTGCGAATACCTTTACCCTGTGCGTATTCGGCGATTTCTCGAATGAAGGGAGCCATCTCCTCCACCGCCATTCTCCAGGTATAGCCGGCCACGCGGCGCGGTCCCCAGCAGGCATCATGGCGCAGCGTCTTTGCCCCCAGCTCTGCCGCCACATCCACACAGCCCTTGAGACGCTCGATCTCTGCGCGTACCTCTTCCTCATTGTCCCTGAGGAAATTTGCGCCCACGGTATATGCGGAAATCTCCAGACCGATCTCGATGCAGTGCGCACGAATTTCCTTTGCAGTGGTCATGACATCTTTTCCGCTGATCGCGCTGTTTAGATCAATAAATTCAATGCCGTCAAAACCGATTTTCTTGGCGATATCGCAAATGTCAATATAATTCGCGCCGGTCGCCTTCATATACTTATCAAAGCTGTAGCTGCTTACACCGATCTTCATACCGCTGCTCCTCTGCTATCAGTCCGCAAGAACTACCTCATGACCGGTGCGTGCCGATTCATAGATGCCGTCGAGAATTTTCATCAGCATTACGCCATCCTCAGCCGGTGCGCGGCAAGGCGTGCCGTTGATGACACAGTCCACAAAATGGTTGATCTCATTTGCAAACAATCCGCTGAAGCTCAGCGCAGTGGGCGCAGCCAACTCGATATTTGCCAGATAGCCGTTCAGATCAGTATAGAGCGTCAATTCAGGGTCAAGCTTTGCGCCGCCCTTGGTGCCGAACAGTTCCACCGTGCCCTTGTCCTTGCCGATGTTGAGAGTAAAGCTCGCTTCCACCTGAAGCACGCTGCCGTTGTCAAAGCGGATCATCGCGGTTGCCAGATCTTCCACATCGAATACGTCCTTGCTGCTGACTTTGTCAGAAACATAGTCTGCCTTTGCCTTAATGTCTCGCTTGTCGCCCAGCTTGTGGAAAGTTGCACCATAAACAGATACCGGCTTGTGACCGCCCATCAGATAACGAGTCAGATCGATAACATGAACGCCCAGATCGATCAGCGGACCGCCGCCCGAACGGGACTTGTCGCCAAACCAGCCGCCCGGGCTGCCCTTGCGGCGCAGGTAGGTGGTCTTTGCATAGTAGATCTCGCCGAAGAAATCCTTGTCGATAAAATCGCGCACGATGGTACAGTCATTGCCGAAGCGGCGCACGAAACCGATCATCAGCAGCTTGCCGTTTTGCTCGGCAGCTTCCTTCATCGCCTTTGCCTGCTGCTCATTCATTGCCATCGGCTTTTCACACAGAACGTGCTTGCCCGCATTCAGCGCAGCAATAGAGCACTCGGCATGAGCATTGTTCCATGTGCAAATGCTGACCGCATCGATCTCTTCCAGCTTGACCATCTCATAAACATCGGTGTACAGACGGGTCACGCCAAATTCCGCACCGCGGCGCTTGAGCGTCTCTTCGTTGATATCACACAACGCATAAATTTCCACATTAGGGTTGGCCGCGTAGGCCTTCAAATGCTCTCGGGAAATATTGCCGCTGCCGATCACGCCGATTTTGATCTTCCCACTCATAAATATCATTTCTCCACTTCTCTTATGAATAATCTATTTTAGATGCGTTCCTTCAGGAAGCTGACTGCCTTACGGATATCCGCCGTGGGGTCTGCGCCGACCTCGCGCTCAATGGTCAAAAAGCCCTTGTAACCGATGTCGTTAAGCGCTGCGAGATACCCATCAAACGGTACATCGCCTTCGCCCAGAGGCAGTTCAATGAAGGCGGGATTGACAACCAGAGGATCGCCCGGTCGCAGACCATAAATTATCTCAGGATCGCGCTCATCGAGCTTTCTGCCATCCTTGGCATGAGTATGAACGATGTAATCCTTGAGATTATAGACCGCCTGTACAGGATCATCGCCGGTGACCATCACCAGGTTTGCCGGATCCATATTGACCGCAACGCCGGTGGAGTGCAGCGAGTCAAGGAAGTTTTTAAGCGTCAGCGAGGTCTCCGGACCGGTCTCAATGGCAAAGTGTGCATCGAGGGTATCAGCATAGGCTGCCAGCTCGCCGCAGGCATCCTGCATGACCTTATAGCGCGGATGAGAAGGATCGGTGGGAACTACGCCAATATGCGTGGTGACGATATTGGTCTCAAAATCCATCGCCAGATCGAGAATGCGCTTAGATGCTTCGATCAGTCCGGGATTCTTTGCAGCATCGCCAAATCCGTGACCGAGATCACCGCACAGCGCAGAGATCACCAGACCGTGATCTTTAACCATACTGAAAAATTCCTTCTGAGCAGTACGGGTGGTCAACCCCTTCCTCTCCAGCATCGAAGGGGTAGCGTACACCTGCAGACCCTTTGCACCCAGCTGCTGCGCAATCGCCATGGATTCCGCCGCCGGTTTATGGAAGGATTCAAGCATTACGCCTATTGAAAAATCATACATTGTGTCCGTCCTCCTTGTATCGTTTATACGTTTAACTTTTTTTCATACTGATTCATTTCTGCCTGCTTCATACAGCCCTTTTTAGGTCATTATACCGCATCACATTCTCTGAATCAAGCCGAACGACAAAATAATTCCGCATATCGCAAAATCCATACATACTTGCATTTCACATTCATTTGAAGTACAATTTAAAAAAGCCCTGCAGTTTATGTTTTTTTGCCGCAGTGAGATACTGAAGATTATGAAATGAGGAACACGTCATGAACAGAAAAGTCGTTGCCGTCGCCGGAAATATCGTGGTGGACAGCATTAAAAAAATCGACACCTACCCAGACAAGCTGGAATTGACCGTCATCCGCAGCATTGAGCAGGCATTGGGCGGACTGGTATGCAATGTGGGCATCGACCTTGCTCGGCTCGACCCGACGCTGCCCATCATCGTGATCGGCTATGCCGGTGAAGATGCCAACGGCGAATTTGTGCGCCGCGAAATGTCTCGTTATCCTTCTATCGATCTGTCCGCTTTGCATCATCAGGGCATCACCACCTTCACCGATGTGATGACCGTAAGCTCTACCGGTGAGCGCACCTTCTTCACCTACAAAGGCGCCGACGGACTGCTCACACCCGAAGTGCTCCTGTCCGCGCCGCTTGAAAATTGTGCGCTGCTGCACATCGGCTATCATCTGCTGCTCGACGGTATGGATGTTCCCGACGAAGAATACGGCACACGGATGGCACGCGCACTTGCCGCGGTGCAGAAAATAGGCGTTCAAACCTCTCTGGATGTAGTCAGTGCAAAGGGCGGCGAATTTAAGACCATCGTGCCACCATCGCTTAAATATGTGGATCATTTCGCGGTCAACGAGTATGAAGCCTCCCAGATCACCGGAATCGAGCTTACCGAAGGGGACAGGCTGCTGACTGAAAATCTTCCGTCTGTGCTTCATGCCCTGCGAAAGATGGGTGTAAAAAAGCGCATCGTCATCCATACTCCCACCTTGGCTGCCGGATTGGATGAAAACGATCGTCTCGTATACGCGCCCGCGCTCAAATTGCCCGAGGGCTACATCCGCGGTTCGGTAGGCGCAGGCGATGCTTTCACCGCCGCCCTGCTCTATGAAACGCTGCGCGGTGCTTCGCTCAAAACGGCGCTTCGCTCGGCAAATGCTGTTGCCGCCTGTTCGCTGTCTGAAAACAGCGCCACCGACGGCGTACCTACCATCGATGAAGCGCTCAAGCTCTACGACCGTTTCCCGCTACTGAGTATGCCGACGATTCAAAACCAAACGAGATAACATTTGAGGCAAGATTTATGGAACAGATTTCCGCAAAAGACAGAAGTGTTCTTCATAAACCGGCAAAACACCATCTGGAATATGCAAACTCTGAAGAGAACAAGATCATTCTCAAAAATGGAACGTACTTGCCGAAGGTCGACGCGACACGCCCACCGTCCGTCTGCTGTTCTCCAATTTCCCTCATGAAGTAGTCACTCCGCGTCTGCAATGAGAAAGCACTCAAGGGCGCGAAATAGAAGCTCATATGCTCAGCGCACTGGTCGGACGTGAACTGTTTGGCGATGACACGCCACTTCCCCCACCTACGATGTGCAGTGGCGCCATCACCAATCCGCTGGTGCATCTGATGGGCATGGAGCAATATTATATCTCCATGTACGATTGCCCGGATGCACTGCATGAGGTCATGGATACTGCCACAAGAGTATACGAGGCATATTACGATTTCCTCGAACGGAAGCAGCTTCTGCTGCCCACCTGCGGCATCAGTCTGATCGCGCAGGAGAACTTCGCCTTCAACAATGAACTGCCCTGCGGCAAGCCGACTCATATCACCCAGTGCTGGGGATCCCTCGAATCGCAGAAAACCCACTCCGTTTCGCCCGATACCTACGGCGAATTTGTGTATCCGTATCAGGATCGCTTGGTAAAAAGATTTGGTCTGCTGTCCTACGGCTGCTGCGAACGGGTGGAGGCACTATGTGAAAACCATCTTCTCGGATGCGCAGCGCGGACGCCGATATGTCGAAATCACCAAGGAGCGCATCGCAGAATATTGGCAGCCGTAAATACAAAAAATCATCAAAGCAGCCCGTAAATAAAATCAGACCACTCAGCTTCACACCGAACCGAGTGGTCTGATTTCGTATTTCTTATCCGTTCATGCGAATTTCGTACATATTGAGCATATCAAGCTCCTTCATGCGGAAGAAAGTCCATCCATCCTCATAGGAGAATTCAACATCGCTCTCATCGGGCAGCAGCAGTACTCGTTCGGGCTTCTTTTCAGTCCGAATTCGCACGCCGCATTCGGGCAGTACGCCGTCGTATTCATCACACAGCCGGACCTCGCTCACGCGCAGATCGCCATCCCTTTCAAACACAACGATCTCCACAACCTTCGGCGCATCGGTCTGAACGCGGGATCTCAAACCCAACAGCCCCAACAGGTTCATCAAGATATTTTCATATGCCCCCAGAGGCTCCTTCTCGATGGGCATCGCGCACCAGATGACCTCGCCCTTCCCCACTCTGCGACGAAGGACTGCCGGAATATCGGTCGCAATGCCGGGCGGATTGGAATGAATGGCAGCAAAGCGCTCGTTGCCCTGCGTGGTGTAGGGCAGCGTGATATGCGCCATCACATCGGCATCTGCCGGAACATCTTCAATCATCGGCACGCAGCTTTCATATGGCAGCGGATAATCAGCATCAAAGCCTTCAAACAGCTCCACCAAATCGCCTCTCGGTGCCAGATAGGTGGTAGTATGCTCGGTAAAGCCCGCAAGTTTCGCACCGAGCAGCCTCTCGATCAGTTCCTTCTGCTCCGCGCCGGAGAAATAGAGTTTTCCTCCGTTTTCCACATATTTCACCAGCGAATCGATATAGTTCTCGCTCATCGTATGCATAAGCGGCGCAATCATCACCGGATACTGCGAAAGCGACTCCATCTGACGATAGGTGGACACACCTACCGGCACATGGCGCTTCATCAGCGTGATGACCGACTGCAATGCACCATGATGGTTGTTGAACTTCTGACCGTGGCGCAGCGCCTTACTGGGCAGATCATAGATCACGCCTACATCCTTGAGCATCTCGCCGCCGAAA
>CAZYQB010000074.1:0-8700 GCA_964649595.1 uncultured Oscillospiraceae bacterium
CGCATGAACTCAAGACGCCGCTTAGCACCATGAAAATACTCATCGAAACGCTGATCTATCAGGAGCCGATGGACGAGGATATGTGCCGCGAGTTCTTAGGCGATATCAACAAGGAGATCGACCGTCTCAATTCGGTCATCAAGGATCTGCTGACGCTGGTAAGCATGGACAGCGGAGAGGCGCGCATGAACATGAAGTCTGCATCCCTTTCGGAAATGCTCAATGAAACCATGCGTCGGCTGCAGCCGCTTGCTCGCGAGCGCGGCATCGAAATGACCTCATCGATCGCGCAGTCGATCTCGGTCAACTGCGATTCGATGAAGCTGATGCAGGTGTTCTATAACCTGGTGGACAACGCCATAAAGTATACTCCCCGCGGCGGCGAAGTGCGCATTGAACTGGTGCGCCGCGACAAAAAGGCAGTCGCACGGATCATGGATACCGGCATTGGCATTCCCAAGGCGGATCAGGTGCATATATTTGACCGATTCTATCGGGTGGATAAGGCGCGCTCGAGAGAAACCGGCGGCACCGGTCTGGGTCTGTCCATCGTAAAGCAGATTCTCAGCCTGCATGACGGAAACATCTCCGTATCCAGCGAGGAGGAAAAGGGCTCTATCTTCACAGTGGAGCTGCCAATAGTGTAGGATGAATATTCGATGAAATCGATGCAATGGCTCCCTCAGGCTCGCCGCATGGCGAATAATAGGAGCTGTCACAGGCGGTTCGCCGCATGGCGAGAGAATGTGACTGAGGGAGCCTATATTGAGAAGCTCCATCCTTGAAATGATGCCACTGCCTCAAGGGGAGACCTTTGGAGTGAAAATTCATATCAAAAATAGGAATACTATGAAGCGAGCAATTATCATCTGTATGTTTATGTGCTGTGCGCTGATGCTGGGCGGCTGCGTGCCGCTGGCGATCGATATGCAGCGCGCAGACGGAGAGGTAAGTCTGCCTGTGCCTGCCGCGCAGAGCGTTGAGGAGGCACTGGGAGATGTTCACAGGACGGTCAACCAGACGGTGACGCTGTATGTGGTATCCGATGAGCAGCAGCTTGTGCCGGTGGAACGCGTGATATCGGTGGACAGAGAAGGCTCCGTGGTGACGGAGGTGCTGCATATGCTGTTGAGCATGGAGGCTCCGGTAGGTGCATCGCTGCCCTTTCCGGAGGGGACCAGACTGTTGAGCGTGCAGCGCTCGGATAATGCCGCCGTGGTAGATTTGTCGATCGAGGCGCGGAACGTAAACAGCCAGCAGCAGCTTTTCAGAATGCGTTCGGTGATTGCGGCAAGTCTGATCGGACTGGACGGTATAGAATATGTAAGCATACTCTTTGCCGGTCAGTCGGCGGGATTGATGGATATGCCTGCAGGCGTGATCAGTGATGTGCAAGAGGATCTGTCGGCTGCATGGGCGCGGCTGTCGGCGGAAAACGAGATGTTTGCCGCCGATGAATCGGAAAGCACGTCCATCGAGCGCACCGCTGTTATCTACTACCCCACGCGCGACGGAAAATACATCGCTCCGATCGTTCATCCCATTCGGATCACCGGCAGCGATGTGATCACGCCGCTGATTCAGGAACTCATATCTCCCTGTCAGCCGTTGGATGAATCGCTGCGCTCTCCCTTTCCGCAGGGTGCTTCGGTGATGATCCAGCCGCCGCAGATCGTCGAAAATGAGGACGGAGAACGTCTGGTACAGCTTTCGTTTGATGCCAGCCTGATCGCCATGCTGGAGAGAGAAGGCTTGTGCGAATGGCAGCTGTATGCTGCGCTCACCCATACCATTACCGGATTCGTCAGCGATGTGGACGGACTGATTATCAGTCTGGGAGACGGTCTGCTCACGCGCACCGTGCGCGACGGAAAAGAGCTGTCCTTTACCGACGGCAGGATGAGCGTTGCCAGCTATCCCGATGCGGTGTGCCGACTGTGTACCGTCTATATGGGCACGGCAGACGGCGGATTGAGAGGCGTGCAGCGTCCACTCGATCAGGTGCAGGCATCGTTTGCGCGTGCGCGGCTCAAGCTACTGTTTGACGGACCGCAAATATGGGAAAGCGAGGCAGCGCGCATCATGCCCGACGGCGTGACGGCGGATGATATACTGGGCATCCGCATCGCTTACGGTGAGGCGGTGGTCAATCTTTCCTCCAACTTCTATCGCTGCTGTCAGGGTCTTACGCCGCAGCAGGAGCGCGTGCTGATCTATGCCATGGTCAATACGCTTACCGAGCTGAGCGATGTGTCGGCGGTGCGCTTTCAGGTGGAGGGAGAAACGGTGGATCATCTCACCGATACCATTTTTCTCAGAGATGCGCTGATGCGCAATACCGGAATCATTCGCAATGCACAGTAGGAGCATAAGTTAGAATAATAAATTCCGTGTTTTGCCATAAGCTGTTTACATGACCTTCCACTCAGAGAGGTATCATTTAAGGAAGCAGAGCTTTCTTGAAAGCCAATAAAGCCTCGGAAAGGAATGAAAAAGTTGGACAACAATTCGAAAAATACGGCTCCGGAGGGATATTTTAAGCAGTATCCTGTCGGCAGAGTGATTATTGCCTCGCTGCTGGGAATTATAACGGCGTATCTGGCGCCGAGTATGCTGATTACAAGCATTCTCTTTAGCATCATTCCGGTAGTGTTCTGCGCGCTGTATGCATGGGCAGGCTGGATACCGACGGGTATTGCTGCGGCAGGCACGCTTTTTACCATGAGCTATGCCGCGCCGATGCTGGGCACAAGTTCTCCGGTCATGCTGGCAGGCGGACTGCTGGTATTCGTCGTTCCGGCGGCTGCGGTCATCTATTCCATGGAAAAGCGGATGAAGTTTTTTGATCGGCTGACCGTTGCCATATCTGCACAGACTGCGGCGTTGCTGCTTGCCATGGTGTTTATCTACATGGTCATGAAGGTCGATCTGGTGGATCAGCTCGTTTCCACCACTCGCGAGAGCATGGGATATATGACTTCCGGCTCGGTTTCGGTGGTGCTTCAGCAGTTTGCGATGAACGGAATACTCACCGAAGAATCGATTGCGGAGCTTAGCGGCGGGATACTCACCGCAGGCGATATTGAAAGAGTGCTCGATCAGGCATTCGATGCTATCAATTATACGCTCAAGCAGATGCTGCCTGCGCTCATACTCAGCAGCGGTCTGCTCTCCGGCATTGCAATGACCTCTCTCTCCTCTCGCATCTGCCTCAACTGCCATCGCAAGCCGCCGGTGGATCATGTCATGGTGGATCATTGGCGCGTGCCGCCGCGTGCGGTGGGCATGATGATCGTCGGTGCGATCAGCGGCATGATTATGCAGTATGCAGGTGTCGCCGGGTCGGAAGCGGTAACGATGGTGTTCATGCTGCTGTCGATGGAGCTGCTGATTATTCAGGGCGTGGCTGCCATCTTACGCAGATTCCGCGAAGTGAATGCAAGCGCGATCTCCCGGATCGGTCTGATCGTGCTGTCGCTCGTGCTTATGCCCAGTTTTCTGGAAATTATAGGCGTTCTCTCGCTGCTTATGGGCAGCAGAGGTATTATTACGACCTGGATGAAAAAACGAATGGAACAAAAAGAAAGTGAGGACGATGAATAATGAAGGTACTTTTTCTCAAGGATGTCAAGGGAAGCGGCAATAAGGATCAGATCCTCGAGGTAAGCGACGGATATGCACGCAATTTCCTGATCCCCCGCAAGTTCGCCGTGGAAGCCACTCCCGAAGTGCTTCATGCTGCCCGTCAGAGCCAGCAGGCTGCTCAGCACCGCGAAGAAGTAAAGCGCGCCGAAGCAGAGAAGCTCGCTCGATTCCTCAAGGGCAAGACCGTTACCGTGAAGGTTCGCGCCGGTGAAAACGGACGCCTGTACGGCTCCATCACCGCCCAGGAGATCGCCGATGCGCTCAACAAGCAGCAGAAGCTCGATATCGACAAGCGCAAGATCGAGATGGAGAGCAAAGTCACTGCCCTTGGTCAGAGCGACATCACCGTTAAGCTCCATCCCGGCGTATCCGCCAAGATGATCCTCTCCGTGGTCGCAGCTCCCGCAAAGTAATCCTCCCCTACCACGCCAATGTGCGCGGCAGTGCATCCTCCGCACATTGCCGCGCACATTCTTTTTGCGCTTATAACAGCGAAAGCAAATCAAATCATTCACCGAAGGTGAATACATCATGTTTGCCGCAGGCAAACGCATCACTTGCGCCCATAGGCGCAGACATCACATTCGCCCGTAGGCGAATACATCACTGTGCGCCCATATCGGGCGCACACCTCCGGAGGAGATATGGAACAGACCATACAGGGCGGCAGAATCCCGCCGAATCACAGAGAAGCTGAATGTTCCGTGCTGGGCGCAATGCTGCAATCGCCCGACGCGGTCATGCTGGCACAGGAAACGCTCAAGCCTGAGGACTTCTATGACCCGGCGCACCGAGAGCTGTTTGATGCCATGCTGTATATTGCAGCGCAGTCAAGACCGGTCGATCTGGTCACGCTCGACGAAGAGCTGAACCGCCGCGGAAAGCTGGACGGCGTGGGCGGACTGGACTATCTGATCTACCTGTCGCAGTTCGTGCCTACCACCGCCAACACCGGCGCATATATCCGCATTATCGATGAAAAATCCACTCTCCGAAAGCTGATCGCCGCTGCCGGTGAGATATCGCAGAAGAGTTATGCCGCCGAGGAGGAGACCAGCGATATACTTGCCGATGCCGAAAAGCACATCTATGATATCACCATGCGCAAGGGCGGCGAAATGCTCCAGCCCATCCAGAACGTGCTTTTGAGCACCTATGAGCGCATTGAAGAGCTGGTCAGAAACAAGGGAAAGATCGAGGGCGTGCCCACCGGATACCCCGATCTTGACCGGATGCTCACCGGTATGCATCCGGGCGAGTTTATACTGATCGCCGGTCGCCCGTCGATGGGTAAGACCAGTATCGGCATGAATATCGTGGAAAATGCCGCCATACGCCACGGCGCAAAGTGCGCGGTGTTTTCGCTGGAAATGCCCGCTGAGCAGCTGGTCATGCGTATGCTGTGCACCGAAGCCAAGGTGGATATGCAGTCGGTGCGCCGCGGCACGCTCACCATGGATGACTGGGAGCGCCTGACCGACGCCATGGTGCCCATCGCACGCTCACACATCTATATCGATGCCACCAGCGGTTTGAGCGTAGCACAGGTTCGCTCCAAGGCGCGCCGATTGCAGATGGAGCACGGACTGGATCTTATCATGATCGACTATTTGGGTCTGATGAGTGGTACCGGAAAATCCTCCAGCCGACAGGAGGAGGTCAGCGGCATATCCCGCGCCTTGAAGGGTCTGGCGCAGGAGCTAAAAGTGCCCGTGGTGGTGCTTTCGCAGCTTTCGCGTGCCAATGCCGGACGCAGCGACCATCGCCCCATACTCTCCGATATCCGCGATTCGGGCGCCATCGAACAGGATGCCGATGTGGTCATGTTTGTGCATCGCGAATCCTATTATAATCCCGATACCGAGAAGAAGAACATCGCTGAGGTCATCATCGCCAAGCAGAGAAACGGCCCTTTGGGCACCGTGGAACTGGGCTGGGCGCCCGAGTATACTCAGTTTGTGAACCTTGTGGGCAGCGGCGCAGGCAGTGGTGAGGGGATATGACGGAAAATAAGGAACTGCGCGGTGCAATAGAGGCGATTTTGTTTGTCGCCGGTGAACCGATGAATGTGGGCGTGCTTGCTCATGCGCTGAATCTGACCGTCTCCGAGCTGGATGAAGAATTGAATGTGCTCAGAGATGAGTATGCTGCGCAGCAGCGCGGATTCAGGCTTCAGCGGTTTGGAGAAAGCGTGCAGATGACTGCCCGCGGCGAGTATGCGCCGTATATACAGCGCGTGCTGCAGCCGCCCACAAAGCAGGCACTTTCCAATTCTGCGATGGAAACGCTTTCCATTGTAGCCTATCGCCAGCCGGTCACAAAGGGCGAGATCGAGGCAGTGCGCGGCGTGAAGAGTGATTACGCGGTGCAGTCGCTCCTGAGCAAGGGACTGATCGAGGAGGCGGGCAGACGCGAAACACTCGGCAGACCCGTTGAGTATCGCACCACCGAGAAATTACTTGAGCATTTAGGGATTTCGAGTCTCGATGAACTGCCTGCGTTGGATATTCCCAAAGCAGAAAAATAAAGAAAAAGAACCGTGCTTTGTGCTTTTAGATGGCACAAAGCACGGTTCTTTTGATGGGATTGAACATAAAGGGAGTTGTATGCTATAATGAAGAAAAAAGGAGGGGTCCGATGTGGAACGCTATGGATTGAAAATTTTTTACCGCATAACTGCAGGCAGCCGCGTTTTTTATGAGGAATCGGTAGTGCTGCTGCAGGCAGAATCCTTTGAAGATGCCTATGACAAAGCAGAAGCTCATGCAAAGAATGTGTGCAAGATTGATTATACCAACAGATACGGTGAAGGCGTCAGAACGGAACTCGTAGATATCGTTGATACGTTCAGCGTATATGAAGAGGATAACGGAGTGCTGGAAGTGTACTCTCGCATCATGCAGAACAAAACACAGCTTCATGAAGATCAATTTATTGATCTGCTGAGCGTCAGCTATACAGAGGACGAACTGTATCCGCTTAGAAGCCGATGATTCTCAGCGGTATTTCTCCACCGCATCGAGCGCTCTTTTTGCATCCGCCTCATCCATGGCATAGTACCAGATGACAGTCTTTGAGGATTCAAACAGATCGTGCATCTTCGTAAGTTCCTCGTAGGTGGGCGCGATGACGATGACCTTGCCTTGGAGCACATCGCGGTATTTTCTGTATACGTCCACTGCGCGTGCGCAGTTGGGATCGCTGGAGATCTCCATGATGCGGATCTTGTCGATCTCGGCAAATACCGGGATCATCCTCTCCCCCAGTGAATGAACGTGCAGCATGGCGCTGTCGCAGTCCTTTACACAGTCACGCAGCGCACTGAGGAAATGCTCCTCATAGAGGTCTCTGGAGATCATGGTGGAGAAATCCTCGGAGATATGTCCGACGCATTTGCCCGGAGTCCAGATGCCGAAGCCGTTGATGCAGCCGCCGCCGATGTTTGTCGCCTGCGCCCGCTGAAGATCCATCGTGAAATTGACCGCCTTTGAGCAGAATTTCATCATCTCTTGGAGCGTGTCGGGATCATCATAGGGATCGTAAAACAGCTCATTTCCGCGGATGGCGTTGGCGATGTCGGAGGGACCGTCTGCGCCGCGCATACGCACCGGAATATACTCCTCCCATTTGCTGCGCATATATTCCATGCCACCCGCCACCAGACGGATCCACAGATCGTTTTCATCCAGTCTGAGCGATCGGAAGTCCTCCAGATCTTCGCAGATCTGATGCTGGAAGGTGGTGCTTTCTGTAAAATCCACCTGTCCGCCTAAAAACGCCGTATGCTCTGCGATTCCGTACCACGGCGCGGTGGAGGGAATGAAATCGTCCTCGATTGTCTCATGAAAGCGCGCAAACAGATAGTCGTTGTGCGCGCGTCGATCAAGATACCTCTCCATATCCTGCGGAAAAGCGTAGGAGTTTAAAGGCGCACAAGGCAGCAGCCTGAGAGAATCGCAGGATTTGATGTGAATTTGTACGCCCGGCTTTTTGGAATCATAAAACGCTCTGATCCGATCGGCGGTGCGTTTTGCCTTGGCGTAGTCAAAGGGGATGTAAGGCTGGCTCATGGGATTGTTCCTTTCATATTCCTTGAATGGATTTTGACTTCATTATAGCAGATATGAAAGAAAGCGTCCAGTCGGTGAAAAAATGAGTTCGTAAAAATGAAAATTTGAAGCTGGCACAAAGGCTTAATAAAAATTTCCTTGCAGCAATGATTTTCACGCGTTATACTCTTTCCATTAAACCTGAGTTTATCAAACCGCGTATTATAAAGAGGAGGAAAATACCATGCAGCAGGATGTCATTCTGATTTTTGACCTCGGCAGCGAAGAAAATCCCATGATCGCTCGTGAGATTCGCGCTCTGGGCGTATACAGCGAGATCCATCCCCACGATCTGACCGCGGCTTCGCTCTCTCAGATCCCGAACATCCGGGGCATCATCCTCAACGGCGGCAAAAACCGCATCGTAGACGGCGTTGCCATCGATGCATCCGACGATATTTACAGCCTGAACGTGCCCGTGCTCGCCGTCGATCATGACGCAAAGAAGGGCGAGAAGCTGAACGCATGGCCGGCAGACGAAGCCGAAAGAGCTGCTCTGCTGTCCGATTTCGTGTTTGGCAAGTGCGGCTGCGGCAAGACCTGGTCCACCGAAAACTTCATCGCCGACCAGATCGAGCGCATTCGCAAGCAGGTGGGTGACGGTAAGGTGCTGCTGGCGCTCTCCGGCGGTGTAGACTCCTCCGTTGTTGCCGCAATGCTCATCAAGGCACTGGGCGCAGAAAAGGTCACCTGTGTTCATGTAAACCACGGTCTGCTCAGAAAGGGCGAGCCGGAGCAGGTCATCAAGGTATTCCGCGAGGAAATGAACGCCAATCTGATCTATGTTGACGCCGTTGACCGCTTCCTGGACAAGCTGGCAGGCGTTGCCGATCCCGAGGCAAAGCGCAAGATCATCGGTGAGGAGTTCATCCGCGTATTTGAGGAAGAAGCCGCAAAGCTGACCGATGTCAAGTTCCTCGGTCAGGGCACCATCTATCCCGACATC
>CAZYQB010000075.1:0-8554 GCA_964649595.1 uncultured Oscillospiraceae bacterium
TGAAGTCTTTCCGGGAAAAGAACAACCGGGACGGCTCTCCCATCAATGCAGGGTACCACCGCCCTGTTCGACGCATCTCACGGCGCTGCAGTACTCAACGACTGCAAGTACGGCGTAAGTATGCTCGAGGGTAAGATTTCCCTCTCTCTTATCTGCGCGGGTGTCAACCCCGATCCGGATGCGGATATTCGCGCGCATGATTTCCGTTATGCCTACACGTTCTGGGACGGCAGCTTTGAGCAGTCCGGCGTAGTGGCAGAAGCCGGCGAACTCAATATCCCCGTACTGGCGGCGGACGGCGTGCGGGCAGACGGTTCGCTCTTCACCGTGGACGACCCGTCTGTAGTGATCGAGACCGTGAAGCTGGCAGAGGATCGGTCGGGCGATCTGATCGTGCGTCTGTACGAGAGCATGAATGGTCTGCGCCGCGCGACCTTCAAGACCGCTTTTGCTCCGGCACAGATCTGGCGCTGCAATATGCTGGAAGAAGTTGAGCAAGCACTCGATATAAAGGACGGCGCGACGACGTTTGACGTAAAGCCGTTTGAAATCGTTACGCTGCGGCTGAAGAAAGCATAAAACACACACAAAGCTTCGGTTTTGCTTTGATCCTGCGATCGCTGCAGAAAGGCAAATATGCCGTCTTTAAATATTTGGAGGCGGTATCCGTAAAAATCGAGGCTCCTCCGCATGACTGCGATCAGGCGGAGGAGCCTTTCTTGTCAGTTTGAGCAAACCGATCGATCATTCTATTTTCTTTTCATATCGCTGTTGGCAGGCGTGTCAAGAAGATGTCCATCCATGTCAAAGCGAGAGCCGTGGCATGGGCAGTCCCACGAATGCTCCTGCGGATTGTATTTGAGCGCACATCCCAGATGCGGACAGCGAGGAACGGTCGGAGTAATCATACTAACCATGGTTTCTGCAGCATTGACCGCAAGCTGTGCCCTGAATATGGATCTGGCAGGAGAAAACACCTCACTCCACGCATTTCCCCTGCCCAGCACCATATCTTTAAGCAGCAGCGCGCTCGTCATCGCTCCGGTCATTCCCCATTTGTTGAAGCCGGTCGCAGCATACAAATTCGGTGTGTGTTTGGAATATTGACCGATATACGGCATTTTGTCCAGCGTCATGCAATCCTGCGCCGCCCATTGTGCAGCGATATGAGCATCCGGATAGTGCCGCTGAGCAAAACTCTCTAATTCCTTCCAGCCTCCGCCCCGCTTTCCGGTGCGATGACCCCCTCCGCCCAACAAGAGAAGATCACCATAGCTGCGAAATGAGAAACCTTTCTCCGATTCGTCCACATACATACCTTGCACGGTCTGTACATTACCGAGTGCCAACACATAGGAACGATGCTGATACATCTTCAGAAAGTACAATCCATGCTTATTGATAAACGGAAAGTGCGTTGCAGCGATCATTTGATCGGCATGGATATTTCCCCACTGAGTGCGTGCTATGCCGGGAGAGGTTTCGATCACCCGGGTATTCTCATAGATCGTCAGATTCGGGATGATGCCGCGCACAAATTTGAGTGGATGAAACTGCGCCTGATGCTTTACACATACGGCGCCTGCCGTATCAATGGGCAATTCAAGTTTATCAATAAGCTGCGCCGGACATCCGATTCGATTCAATGCCAAAGCTTCCCGTTCAAGCTTTACTCTGTCATTCTTAGAATAAACATAGTTGTTCTTGTCCTCAAAATCGCAATCAATATCTTCGCTTAATTGCCGATACATATTCAGCGCCGCTTGATTTGCCTGAAAATACATCTGCGTTTTTTCCAAGCCAACGCTTCGCAGCAAATAATCATAGATCAATCCGTGCTGCAGCGTAATTTTCGCGGTAGTATTTCGTGTAATCCCGCCGCATATTTTTTCAGCCTCCACGAGCACACAGTTTACGCCTTCTTTTTGAAGAAGAAAAGCGCATAATATTCCTGAAATTCCACCTCCGATAATCAAAACGTCGGTTTTTATATCACGCTGGATCGGCTCAAAGGACGGCAGCTGCAGTGAATCTGCCCATATTGACTGCATTTTCATCGTTTTTCCTCCTGAAAGTCTGATTTTGAGAATAGTTTGCCGGAAAGTCCGAATAACTATTCTTTCATTCGACAAAAGTGCAGCCTTCCATAAACAGCCCGCGTCACGGCAGATATGGCAATAATTAAAATCCATCGACCGGGTATATAAAAAGAATCAGAAACCTGTCATCACTGCAGGACTTCTGATTCTTTTTGCTGTTTAAACGCTGCCGTCGTGCTCGAAATACCTTCTCATTCAGTCGCTGCTCTGCGATGGTTCCCCCTGTATTTTCAGCGTTCTTGCAATTTCCAGCAGCTGTTTTCGGGAGGAAACGCCCAGCTTAGAGTAGATATTTTTGTTGTGATACTTGAGCGTATTTTCCTTGATGTTGAGGTCTGCCATAATCTCTTTTGTGGTCTTACCGCACAAATAGCATCCAAAGACGATCTTTTCCGTGGGTGTCAGAGAAGGCAGATGCGCTCGAAAATACTCGCACCTCTCTCTGAATTCTTCCCGCGCAGCCAGTGCAGAAGCAAATGCGTTTTCTCCTGCTGCTTCTTGTGCACTGCAATCGCTGTTCTCGTTATCCTCCGGCGGTACATTCTGCGCCTCTTCAAGTGGCGCCCTATGCTCTGCACTCGATTGCGTTATCAGATGGATTCCCAGCAGAAACATCTCGCTGACAATATAGGATACTGCCAACAGTTCAAAATCGATCTTCACCAACTGTTCGAGCAGCCATACGCCCATGTTTATAAATACCGCTGCCGCTATCATGACCGCCTGAAGGGCAGAAGCGAAGTGCTTCCGGGCAAAAACATCAACCAGTACCCAGACCGTTCCCGCGAAATAGGACAGCAGATAAACAAAATATACCTTATGCCACGAACCGTACACTTTTTCAAGAACCGACACGCCATTTATGCTGACCAGCGTTACTTCCTTGTAGTATATGTCTAGGTATCCCGGACTTGCGGCAATCAGAAAGACCGCCGCCGCAATGCCTGCCAGTATCCACGGCAGCCATTTTTTATACCTCTGTCCGCAGACATTCATGATAATCATCAGCATCGACAGCGGAAGCCCCACCGAACCCAGATATGCCAGCCGATTGGCACGCAGCGCCTGCTCAAGAGTATTTGAACAAGACAGCATCAGATATCCTGCATTGACCACAAATACCGATGAAAACAGCGCAAGAAACCATCCGTCCCGTTTTTTTGCCAGACAGCAATATCCTGCCAGCAGCAAAGACGAGACGATGGTCGTCACGTTATATATAATGCACAGATTCGCCTGCTTGCTTCCGATCACATCCGGAGCAAACAGCGCAAATAGCGCGACCATTGCGATGAGTATAAAAGCAGCCGATTTTTTCATAAAAACACTCCTTCTGATGTCTTTTCTGCCATCCCACACTTTTTCCCACACTTTTTCAAAGAAAATTTAAGTTTCCCACCCGATATGGATGCCGCCGGGTAGGGACAATTCCAGATTTATCCGTATAATCGAAAGTGTAAGGTGAGCTTGAAGGAGAGTATGTCTCTTGCCTTTGCCTAAAAAGTTCGGGGTACTCTCTTTGCATCTGCCCGGGCAACAGGCGTAAAGTACTCTGTGCACGCTGCCAACGACTACAGAGTCCACCCCGCTTCATCATGTAAATATGCTCCTCACCGGACGTCATCGCCCGCAGGGAGCATCCTCTTGTCTTTTGACATTATATCATAACAAAGCACTTTGTTCAAGGAATCTGTCACAAATAATACCTGCAAAAATTTAAGACGAAAGGAGGATTGAGCAAACAATGATTCACCGCAAGACAGCCTCCTATCAGATCGTTTCCGATCAAACAGGGCGGCGCTGCCGATTTTTCTGTGACTTATCTGGCGCATTGGTATATATCAGCGATCCTGCTCCGGCAGATGCACAGGAGGATGAATTGCTCTGGGCATGGTATGGCGAAGCGCGAAAACACTTCAACCGCTGCCGCAGCTGCGGAAGATGGATATCTGATCCTATGTACAATGCCGATACGCTCGAATGTGTCGCCTGCTCGCCTTGGGAGGGCCCGCCCGTTTTCTGCCCGAATTGCGGTGAGAAAGTCTCGGAAACAGAGGTTTTCTGTCCAAGCTGCCGCAAAAGACTTCGCTACGGAAAAGAGGTGATCGACGATGAAGCCAATGGATGAAGCTGCCTGCACCCGATCGGAGCAATACGGCTTCGGCCCTCAGGCAATGAAAAAAATCAAGGTTTGCCGCAAATGCTTTTATACAAGCCCTGCCGGACGATATGTCTGTCAAAACTGCGGCGCGGCGCTGCCGCTTGACACGCTCTATCAGCTCTATCAAAAACAGCACAAGCTCTGCCCGATATGTGATACTGTGCTTGCACCGGGGATGAGATTCTGTCCGCACTGCGGCACACGGCAGACATGACCGATGAATATATGATGAATATATCCTGCGGAACAACGGAACATATTACGAAAGGATTGATGGAAATGAAAAAACACTTAATGGCGTATTTTTTCGTCTTTCTGACAATTTTGCTGCAGTCATCAGCATTCGCTGAAAAAGATTGCTGGTTCTATGCCCGGAACGGATACCATGATTTTGAACAGACGAATTTCTTCTACAGCACCTGTACTCAGGATGGCTACTATATCATAGAATGCCGACAATGCGGTCTATCTCAAAAAGAGATCACGATGCCCGCCACCGGGCATCAGTGGGAGGATCACTCCGTAATTCAGCAACCCGACTGCGCTCGCGCCGGTTCCATGCAGACCTACTGCAGCTATTGCGGCAGGTCGGGAACCCGCACGCTGAAAAAAACGGAACATTCCTACGGCACTTGGACGATCACGGTGCCTGCTGCCGCAAACTCCATGGGAACAAGGATTTCATCCTGTTTCGTGTGCGGAAATCAGAAGACGGAAAACTTCTATCCGGAGGGCACACTGTATCGCGGCTCCTATGATTCGGACGGCATTATGGAACTTCAGCTGATGCTTGTTGACTGCGGCTATCTTTCCGACAGCATCGATGGAAAATTCGGAAAGAATACCGAAAAAGCAGTTATCGACTTTCAGACCAATGCCGGGCTCCAGCCTGACGGCATCGCCTGGCCGCAGACCATCGCGCTTCTCGAAGCCGAATGGGAACTTATTAAAAACCCATATGCGGCAATGAACACAGAAAAAAGCTATGTGCCCTTCTGCTACTCATGGCAGGATGAAAGCGGTCAGGTATACTGCGAGTTTTGTCAAAGACACGCCATGCTGTGGGAGGCAACCAGCAGTATGCTCATAGAGAGCTACACCGAATCCGCACTGTATTCCTATTATGAGTGGCAGGCAGAGGTCATCAGCCTGTACAACGAATGGATCATGCTCACCGACGGCTCTGCTCAGGCAAAACTTGAAGCAAACAAAGCGCTCTGTATCCAACTGATGGAAGCTCAGCTCAACGCCATGCAAGCCGTCTATGAAGCAAACGACATTGACATCGATCCAAGCGATATCTATTATGGCATGGAGCTTTGGATGCGTTCTCATTCGGCATGGCTGTGCGAGATGATCGGCACGCTGGAAACGGAGTAGAGTATGAAGCTGCTTACGGCATTTTGTTTGTGCATTGCGCTGATTTTTCTATGCTGCTGCGCCGTCTCAACCAAACCTGATTTTCCGATAGTCCGCTTCTCCTTTTCTCACAGCGGCATCTCCACCGGCAGCATCTACACCTACCGCGCAGTACAAACCGCCGACGGATGGCGAGCTGAGCTTTTCCTGCTGTGCGGAGCGTATGAACACGAATTTTCAATGACCGGCGAAGAAGCTGAATTTCTCTGCGCACTGATCGATTCCTGCGAGTTTTGGAAATGGAATGGTTTCGACAAAGCCGACAGATATGCATTGGATGGCAGCAGCTTTGATCTGAAGATCGACTATGCAGACGGATCAAGTGTGACAGCCCACGGCAGCAATGCCTTTCCCGACGGATACATTGCCGCCGTTGGGGAAATCAACATATTTTTTGAAGAGCTTATGAAAGCTCACGGCATACACTACGAAATTTGAAAGGATGGATCAACTCATGAAGCGAATTTTCTGCATCCTTGCAGCTGTACTGCTGCTCTTTGCAGGCACCTTTGCCATGGCAGAGGGAAACGACTGGTCCTTTGACACCACCGACTTCAAGCTAACCGAATATCTGGGTATCGGCGGCGAGGTGGTAATTCCCGAAACCATCGACGGCTGCACAGTCGACATTTTCGGTCAGAACGTGCTCAACAACAACGACAACGTCACCTCTCTGGCGCTGCCCTCTACCCTCAGACAGATTGAAAACGGCGCAGTTTCCTTCTGCTCTGCGCTAACTGAGCTTATCATTCCCGAGGGCGTACAGGTCATCGGTGACAACTGCTTTGTACAGCTCCCCGGCGTGACCGAAATCACCCTGCCGGCGACCGTTCGCTACATCGGTGACAACAGCTTCGGCAGCAACGAGAATTTGAAAATCGTCACCTTCACCGGCGTATGCCCCTACTTCGCAGGCGAAGCATTTGACTGGATCGCCACCAATGCCGTTATTTATGTGCCTGACGATCAGTACGATGCTTATGCCGCCGCCCTTTCCGATGCAGGCTGCACGGCATCGGTCGTATCCTCCGGCAGCAATGCGGTGGTTATCGCGAGCAGCTTTGATCCTGAACTGTTTGGCGTTGATGAAGAAACCGGCACGCTTATCGGCTATTACGGCTATGAGGTCTGTGTGACTGTTCCCGAATCCATTGACGGCGTCCGCATCAAGGCAATCGGTGCAGAAGCGTTCTATGAAAATGAGTATCTGTGTATGCTGACTCTGCCCGAAGGTCTAGAGGTCATCGAGGAATCCGCATTTGAATGGTGCGACAACCTGCTGTATGTTGACTTTCCTTCTACGCTTAAGGAAATCGGCACGAACGCCTTTAACTTCGGCTACAGAGGCTATTCTCTGAAGCTGCCCGAAGGTCTGCAAGTTATCGGCGAAAACGCCTTTGCCAACGCCATTCAGCTGTGTGACACGCTGATCCTGCCCGAGGGACTTAAAACTATCGCAGACGGCGCATTCTCCGGATGCGGATGGCTGGAAGAAGTATATATCCCTTCTACTGTCGAAACCATCGGCGAAAAGGCATTTGCTGACTGCGGCGCATCCTACATCGTATTCGAAGGACTTGAACTGCCTGAAATCGCTCAAACTGCCTTTGAAAACTGCTGGTATCTGGCAGATATCGATATCCATCCCAAGGCGACTAAGCAGCAAATGCTCGATCTGCAGGCAGTCGTAGACGAAGCCGGTCTGACCTGCCGCGTATGGCGCGCGCAGAATCCCAATGCTCAGCTGATCGAGGACGGTCTGGACGTGTATGAAAACGGCGTCATGACCGCCTACACCGGCACTCAGTCCCACATCCGCCCGTATGACATCGACTACGATTCCGCCACCGTCTACGCACTGGGCGAAGGCGTATTCAAGGGCAATACCTCCATCGAATACTTTGCCGTTCCTCATAACGACGAATTTACCACCATCGGCGCTCAGGCTTTCGAAGGCAGCACGCTGAAGAATATCGATCTGTTCGACTCCGTAACCACCATCGGCGACGGCGCATTCAAGGCTTGTGCTTCTCTTACCGGAATCACCATCCCCGATTCCGTTACCTCCATCGGCAAAGAAGCCTTTAAGGACTGCTCCGCACTCAAGGAGCTGACCATTCCCGCAGGCGTTGTCTCCATCGGCGAAGGTGCATTTGACGGTCTGACCTCTCTTGAAAAGCTCACCGTGCTGTGCGATATGTCCCTGCTTCCTGAGGGTGCCTTTGCGGATGCCCCTTCGCTGCGTGAAGTCTATGCCGGCGAAAAGAAGATCTCCACGCTGGTATTCACCGATCCGAGAATGTCTGCACTGACCGGCACGGAGATTGCACGCTTCGCAGAAATGCCTTATGAGCCCACTGCCGAAAAGGATTTTGAATTTGACGCAGACCGCGGCGTAATCACCGCTTATTTGGGCAGCGATGTTGATGTAGTCATCCCGCGCACCATCGGCGGCGTGCGTGTTCAGGGCATCGATTACAACGCGTTCGGCTGTGCACGCGATTATACCAATACCGAAACCGAAACCAATCAGACCGAATGGCTGCGCCTGCGCACCGTCGTTATTCCCGAAACGATTCAGTTCATCGAGGACAGCGCCTTCAGCTACTGCCAACAGCTGGAAAACTTCATCTGTTATGCACCGCTGGAAACCACCGGCAGAGGTACTTTCCTGCTGTGCCGCAGTCTTAAAAACGTCGTATTTGTCAACGGTGTGGGTATGTTGGACAACTATTGTCTGGAAGGCACCGAATCACTAGAAAATGTTTACTACGGCGAACACCTCACCTACATCGGCATCGGCGCGATCAACCGCAGCGGCATCACCGAGTTTGTGGTAGACGCTGAAACGGTGGTAAACTACGCCTTCAACAAC
>CAZYQB010000076.1:0-8549 GCA_964649595.1 uncultured Oscillospiraceae bacterium
GCTGCTATTTGAATCAGGCGTAGAACCGCTGATCGCTATGAAAATACTGGGCCACACGGACTACCAGACTACGGCGAACATCTACACGCACCTCAAATCCGAAATGATGAAGAAATCCAGCGTAGATATGGAGGACGTATTCCGCCGGAAGCAGGAGGCGAAAAGCGCACTGGCCAAGGTGCAGACCACAAGGGACAAGCGATCCCGCAAGCCGGTGCTGGATATGAGCTTGCCGTGGGCGGGGAAGTTTTGAAGGGTACGATAAAGACCATGACGCATTGAGCGCCATGGCCGGTGTCGTTGTGTTTAGTCCTGCCCGAGGATTTGTGTCGAGTCGTCCATAATTACTTCATGGAATGGACGATTACCTATCCCGGTGTAACAAAGCAGCTCATCCATTGAAGCAAAGGACGCTAATCGAATGAATTGCTCGCCTTCGCTAGAGTGAAGGTTCATTGCGTATAACCCAAAGAGGATTTCACGTCCTTCAGAATCCCGCTCTGGATCGTTTTCATGCATAATTCCGGTATGCAGTCGATAGTCATGCGCTTCATAGCGGAACTCTAGACCAAACCAATGTCCGTCAGAAGGCGACCATTCACCGGTATACTGAGAAGTGAATTCTTCGAGCGACTGATATTCGTTTATTCTCATTGCAATCCATACTCCTTTTTGATTCGACGAATCAGAGCCATTTCAGCAGGCGTAGGGGGAATGCCGGGATCGTTTTTGTTGTGGCTCATATACTCGTGCCGATGTGGCTTGACGCCTTTGTGCTCGTGCAGTAAATCGATGCTTACGACCTGTTTATGCTTATCGTCATAATAGGCAATGTGCTTGAGTTTACCGTCCTGAACAACTGCGTATAATCATAGGTTCGAGGATCGACCCATCCAACTGTCGGAAGCACTGTGCAGCCGTAGTTCTGCCAAGTACAACCCAACCATCGAGCCTTGTATACGTTATGCCGAATCTCATTCAGATTCATCGATGCGTATGCGCTGAAGTCGGGGGTCGCCACGGCAGCACAAGTCTGGAAAAGAGCAATGCGCTTCAAGGGATGATTCCACAGAGGCATCAGATCTTTGTCGAAGCTGAACATATGAATGAGGGTATTCGAGTTGTCATGCTTTTTCGACAGGTTCTTGAACCCTGTAATACTAAGCCCTTCCCAGTCTATGGCGTCCTCGGGAGTTTTGCGGATAATCGGCATGTCCTGATCATCCAATTCGCATCCGCCAATTACCGGGCGAACGATTCGGTATTTTTCGTATTCGGATAAACCTTTAATCATCGTTTTCACGTCCTTTTGACATTTCATAAAGTGAAGATATTGTTCATATTTCCGTTATTGTCTTGAAGGGAAGGACGTGCTATAATTCATCTGTCCGGGATGTGTTACAGCACGTCCATCCGAAGCGCATTGGAAGGCTACTGGTAATAGCTTTTCCGTGCGCTTCTTTTTTAGGGCGGGCGATAAACTCGCATTATCATCACCTCCATTAAACTGCGAGGCCAAACAATTGGCAGGTGCGGATCTCGTAATCCTGGTATGAATCCATATGCACAAACTTTAGGTTTGTATACTTGAGCTAAGATTGCCGCTAACTTTTGTTGAATTGTTTTTAGCTGCTTAGCAGGAGCTGAGATCTGACGCATTGTGCCGTCTCTTTTAGGAATGGAAAATGAAGAATACATGTTTTCGGGACGTCTTTTGTATAAGAAATAACGCAGACTTGTATCCTTAATTCCAAGAATCTGCGCTACATCTTCTCGAGTCTTTAGTTTGTGAAACGCTTCGACAACAGTGTCACTTTTCATACTCATTGCTCCTAAAAAACAAAGGGAGTTCTACCTTCTGGATTACATATAATATGTAATATATAATTTAGGAGATAATTGAAGATAATATTTGCAGGAAGAATATCCCCCCCAACATTGATCTTCATACGTTGCAGTATCGCTAACGAAAAACAACTCCCTTTGTATGAGGCTATTATAGCAAAAAGTATGGCAGTTATCAACGGATGAATTGACAAGAATTGTGCCTTATTCAAAACAAATGAAATATTTTACTCAAAGTACGTGTTGTGCATAATAATATTCAACGGTTAAAAGCCATGAAGCCACTATATATTGGCTCTATGTGCAAAGAATCAGCCAAATTCACCACCCAATAGGGGACCATGTCTTTGGCCCTTTTCCCAAGGTTGCACATTCGTTGCATGAAAAAAGCGCCAAAGACGGCTCTTTGTGCAAGTTGAATAAAAAAAGAACCGGAAACCTTTCGATTTCCGGCTTTTTTGGTCGAGGTGACAGGATTTGAACCTGCGACCTTTTGGTCCCGAACCAAACGCGCTACCAAACTGCGCTACACCTCGAAACTGGAGCCAATGGGGGGACTCGAACCCCCGACCTGCTGATTACGAATCGGCTGCTCTACCACCTGAGCCACATTGGCAACCGCTGACAGGAATAGATTATAGCACCGTATCCTTGGAAATGCAAGAGGAATGAAGTTGATTTATCAGACACTTTACATTTCAGAGGATACATGATGCCTTTGCCTTAAATAAGAAAAAGCTTAGATTAATATGCCGCTGCAGTGATCGATCTCATGCTGTATAACCTGAGCGATCCATCCGGTGTAAACCTGTCTGCGTGGCTTGAAGGAGGTATCCAGATATTTGACTTCAATCGTCTGATAGCGGGTGGTCTTTCGGACGCCGCTTAAAGACAGGCAGCCTTCTTCGGTTTCGTAGGGCTGCTCTCGGCGGACAATTTCGGGATTGATGAGCGCCACAGTCAGCGAACCTGCATTGAAGGCGATGATGCACTTGCGGATGCCGATCATGTTGGCGGCCATTCCGGCGCAGCGGTCGGCATTGGCGCGTACCGTGTCGATCAGATCGCGCACGGCGGCGTGGTCTGCCGCCGTGGCAGGCTCGGACTTTTGGCTGAGGAAAAAAGTGTCGCGGACGATGTTGCGAACCATGATTGAATCGATCCTTTCCATATGGTTGGTTATCTGCTGTGGTGCAGAAAAAGAGTCAGAGCTGATATGGATGCATCGCCTGCCGACTCTTTTTAAAGGATCGCGCGGAGGTGCATCAGCGGCGGGGGCGTCTGCGAGAAGAGGTGGAGCCGTCGGAATCGCCATGGGCAGAACGTGCGCTGAAGTCGGCGTCGATTTCGTCCTTCCAGGCGGAGTCTATGGGGCGGCAGGCACGGACGCTGCTTACCGTTCGGGAGACAACTTCGTAGTTCAGACGGGTGCCGCGTGAGTCGGCGTGATAGTTGGCGGCGCGATCGGGTGCGATGCCGAAGGAGGCGGCGGTTTTGACGGCGTCGATGTTGGCACCGAGGAACAGGAATTCCCAGCCGTATTCGGTCTTTTCGGTTTCGATCATCTGACGGATGCGGTCATAGGTGTATTCGCGGCTGGCGTTTTCCATGCCGTCAGTGGTGATGACCATCAGCACCTTGTCGGCGCGCAGATGCGGCGCGGTATATCTCTGTGCGTTTGCGATATGCCCGATGGTGCGTCCGATGGCATCCAGCAAGGCGGTCATGCCGCGGACCCAGTATTCGCTTTCGGTGATGGGCTTGACGTGCTGAATGTCCACGCGGTCGTGGAGCAGCTCGTAGCGGTCATCGAACAGTACAGTGGTCAGGCGGCATTCTCCAGCTTCCTGCTTCTGCTTTTCGATCAGCGAGTTGTATCCGCCGATGGTGTCCTTTTCGAGTCCGGACATGGAGCCGCTGCGGTCGAGGATGAATACCAGCTCGGTGCGGTTGATTTTCTTTTCAGTATTGCTCATGAAGAAAGCCTCCTTTTAACTGCTTCGTTTGATTACAATAAAAGGATACCACGGATCATGAGGCGTGTGGTCGCTTTTCGGGCGACAAATGAAAAAGGCAGATATTTACGCGCCGAGCAGCTTCTGCTCATAGGAGAACAGCGCTTCATTGACCGTATGAATGTTGAAAATGCCTTCGCGGATGAAGTATTTTATAATCAGATCGGTCTTGCTGCTGGGCGAGAAAGCGAAACCTGCGCGGCACAGCAGGTCGGTGGTCTGATCCAGATTGAGCTGCAGTGCGATGGCGAGCGCGAACACGGTGCTCTTGGTAGGCTGATAATTCGGATTGGAACGGATCTTTGAGAACAGGCGGCGATCCATGTTAGCGCGCTTGTAGACCTCCGGATCACTCATGCCGCGCTGATCGATCAAACGAAACAGCATTTCGGAGAAGGTTTCTTCCATTTCGTTGAGCAGATCTTCCAGCCGCCGCGGTGCGGCGTTGCATACGGTATGAGGGAGAGGCAGACTGTTTAAATTGTCGGGTTTCTTTTTGGGTTTATCCAAAAACTCGGACGAATAAGCAGTATCGATGCTGTTTGATGAATAAGGCGAGAGCGGCGGTGCGTCCTCTCTGGAGGATGAAGAGGGAAAAGCATCGTCCAATTCTTCCCATTGCGCGGTGGCGGGAGCCTTTTCGGAAGCGGTTTCATCGGGAGGAACATGATGCAGCACATCAAAGTGCTGCATCAGTCGGCGGCGCTCAATGGGGCTGTGCTCCTCGACGTATTGGTTATCGATAAAGCTCTGCAGAGACGGATAACGCTCCTTGCCGATGCTGTAGGCGTCCTTGTCGTACAGTACCAGATATACATCCATGTCGGACTCGGTTTCAAGCAGCCAGTCGCCTATGGCGGAGAGTGCAACCTCCATTGCCTGTTGCTTGGGAAAGGCAAATATGCCCGATGAGATCAGGGGAAAGGCGATGGAACGCAGGTGGCGATTTTTTGCCAGCTCCAGCGAACTTTGATAGCAGGATCTCAGCTTTTCGCTTTCTCTCAGCATTCCGCCCATCCAGACCGGACCTACGGTATGGATAATGTAGTGGGCGGCAAGACCGAAGCCGCGAGTGATGACCGCTTTGCCGGTCTCGCAATGTCCGATGCGGCTGCACGCTTTTTGGAGAGCATCGGAATCTGCACGCGCAAAGATCGCACCGCACACGCCGCCGCCTCTGCGCAGGTGGCGGTTGGCAGCGTTGACGATGGCATCGGTCTGCATGGTGGTGATATCGCTGCGTATAAGTGTAAGCGGCATGGTTGTTGCTCCTTTGCTTGGTAGTGTATGCTATGATTGTATCATGAATGGAATTTGCTTTCAAGAGATGAATATTATTCTGCGGATGGGAAATGCTTTTAAAATATAAAAATGGGGAAGGGGGATCCGGGGTGTCCAAAGTAGATTGTTCGTGCTGCCGAAATCCGGCAGAGGTACGCTCAATGACCGAGTGCAAGGGATGCGGCAGAGCAATCTGCGCTCAATGCGCTCAGGCGGGCAGAGGTTATTGTGCAGATTGTCAGGTGTGATTTTGCTGCGGCGAAAGCGGTTTTGTGATTCGCCGCAGTAAAGCCATTTTGGGGGCTTGCCGAGGAAGTGCTTTTGATTTATAATATTTAAATGAAGTTTTTTACGGAAAACTTTGAAAATAAGCAATGGTCAATTGGAGGGGAAGGCATGGCAACAAGCAAGGCAGCGGCAGGCAGGACATTAGGAAAAGGGACGGGAGCGAAAATCAAACTCAATACCGATACTGATTTTCTCAAGCTGGTTGCCATCGTATCGATGCTGATTGACCATTTAGGTGCGCGGGTATTTCCCGAATATCAGCAGATGCGCATTATCGGCAGACTGGCGTTTCCGCTGTTTGCCTACTGTATGGCGATGGGCTGCGTGTTTACTCATAATATCGGAAAATATGCGCTGCGCGTGGGTCTGCTTGCGGTCATCGTGCAGCCGCTGTATGTTACTGCGATGGGACATCAGCAGATGATGAGCTTTGACTGGGCGAACAACTTTTATCGGCTGAATCTGATCCTTGAGCATTATTATCTGGTTAAGCCGTCGATCTTATTTTCGCTGCTGTTGGGTATACTGCTGATATGGAGCATCCGGGACAAGAAGTATCTGCTGACCGGACTGCTGTTGGCAGTGGTCTGGTATATTCAGGGGTATCTTGACTACGGACTTAACGGCATACTGTTGATGCTGCTGTTTTATGCGCTGCGCGAGCATCGCCTGACCTCCTTTGTATGGGTGGCGGCATTTATGATCTGGTGGGGAGTGCCTGCGCTGCAGACGCACATTCCCAACTATATCCCGACACAGGTCAGTACGCAGTTTTTTGCGATTTTTGCGCTGCCGCTGATCTATATACCGTTTAAGACTGGTGTGAAGGTGAATAAGTATTTATTTTATGCGTTCTATCCGGCGCATCTGATATTGATCTATCTGCTCACGATGTAACGGCTTGCGATTTGACTGCATACGGTGAGAAAAGAGAAAAAGCATATCGCTGCTGCGATGTGTATGTAAGGAGTGAATATACCAATGATTACCCGCGCAATATTTAATCGTGCGCCGCTTACACCCAACAAAATGGCGAGTCTGCCGCTAGGAGCGATCAAGCCGCAGGGATGGCTGCTGGAGCAGCTTGAAACGGCGGCAAGAGGACTGTCTGGCAAGCTGCACACCTTCTGGGCGGGAGTTAAAGATAGTGCATGGCGTGGCGGAAACGGCGACGCATGGGAAAAAGCACCTTATTATCTTGATGGTCTTGTGCCTCTGGCATATCTGCTGGAGGATGAGGAGTTGATTGGTGTCTGCAAGGAATTTATCGAGTGGACGCTCGCCTCTCAGCGCCCGGATGGCTTTTTTGGTCCGGAGAGCAATAAGGATTGGTGGCCGCGCATGGTCATGCTCAAGGTGCTGATGCAGTATTTTACTGCGACGGCAGATCGTCGCGTGCCGGAGTTTATGTTCAACTATTTTAAGTATCAGTATAAGATGCTCGACCGACAGCCTCTTAAAGAATGGGCAGTGGCACGCAGCGCTGAGAATATGCAGGCGGTTATCTGGCTATATAATCTTACGGGAAGCCGATTTTTGGTTGACTTATTGAAAAAACTCAGCGAGCAGTCGCTTGACTGGACGGTTCAGCTTTCGTCCTTCCAGCATACTCGCCCGATGGCACATCTCATTTCATGGCAGGAAATGAAAACCGGACGCAATGCCGAGGGAGATCAGTTTGACGGTTATGAGCATTCCTACTACGGTACGCAGTATCATCTGACGCACGTTGTCAACACGGCGATGGGATTGAAGGCACCCGGCGTAATCAGCCAGTTCAAAAGCGGACGCAGAGAAATGGAAGCATTTCATACAGGCTATCAGAAGCTGATGAGATATCATGGTGTGGCATACGGTATGTTTACCGGCGATGAACATCTCAGCGGCAGTAGTCCCACACAGGGGACCGAACTGTGCGCGGTGGTGGAGCTGATGCATACGCTCGAGGTACTGCTTACGACAGGTATTCGTCCGGATGGACTGGGTGATATTTTGGAAAAGCTGGCTTTTAATGCGCTTCCCGGTGCTATGTCGAGTGATATGATGGCGCATCAGTACGATCAGCAGGCGGATCAGGTGCTTTGTTCCAAGGCGCCGCGCGGCTGGTACAACAACGGTGATGATGCCAATATATTCGGATTGGAACCGCACTTCGGCTGCTGCACCGCTAATATGCATCAGGGATGGCCTAAATACGCAGCTTCCTTGTGGTATGCAACCGATGACGAAGGCTTTGCAGCAGTCAGCTATGCGCCCTGCAAGGTGCGCTTTAAGTCGGGCAAGGCTTCGGTTCGCCTGACGGTGAATACCGAGTATCCCTTCGGTCAGACCGTGCGTATTCGCGTGGAGTTGAGCGAGAACAAGAAGATGCCCATTCGCCTGAGAATTCCCGAGTGGGCGCAAAATGCTTCGGTTGCCGTAGGCGAGGATGTAGCGCAGAAGGCAGAGGCAGGAACCTATTTCCTGATTGACCGCGAATGGAGCAGCGGCGAGGAGATTGTGCTTACGCTGCCCATGCAGCCGCGCCTGACGCGATGGGGCAGAAAAACGGCGGCAGTTGAGGTCGGTCCGCTGCTGATGGCGTTCCATCCGAATGAGACGTGGAACAAGATCAAGGAGCATCCGATTGCACCCGACTGGCAGGTTTCGACTGAGGATGCATGGAATTGGGGATTGTTTAAGGATTGCGAGCTGCAGCTTGATATGACGCAGGTTCAGGCAGCGCCGTTTGGATCAGAACATGGCATCAAGGTTCGCGCTCAGGCAGTGCGTGTAAAGGAATGGGGCATGGATGGCAGCTCCTGTGCTGCACCGCCGGTTGATCCTGATATCAGCGGATGCAGAGTGGAAGAGATCGAACTGGTGCCATATGGAGATACCTGCCTGCGCATTGCGCAGTTCCCGTATTCCGTGCACAGCGTACCGGGAAAATAAAATCGCTTGAGTCAATGGCAGACTGCTTTTCGATGGAAAGGCGGTCTGCTTTTTTGAAATGCAGGGGAATTGTATTGCGCGAAAGTTTGGTAAAAAAGAAAAGTGAGGAGGTTAACGAAAGGATGGATAAATGTTAAGTGAGAAAATGGGCAAAAAAGCAGGCGGAAACAATTTTTTGAGAAGGAT
>CAZYQB010000077.1:0-8544 GCA_964649595.1 uncultured Oscillospiraceae bacterium
CTGCGCGTGCAGCGCCGCCTGATCTATCTCAACTATCTCAATGATACTCCCGACGGCATCATTGGAATAAATACCGAAAATGCCATCAAGGCGTTCCAGCGCGAACACGATCTCAATCAGACCGGCATCGCCGACTATGCGACGCAGGAATTGCTCTTTTCGGAAAATGCCACTACTGCCGAACGCCCGGTATATAACCAGCTTTATCTGGGCGTGACCAGCGAAAACGTAAAAGCTGTTCAGACTCAGCTTCGTCTGCTGGGCTTTACCAATCAAAAAGTCACCGGCGTTTACGATAAGCAGACGCAGGCTGCCGTAATGCTGTACGAGACCCACCTGTATCAGATCGAAATGATGGAAAAAGGCATTGCGACCACCGCCCCCGTCAGCACACCCGTTCCTGCAGAAATTCTCGACAATCAGGGCAATGTTCAAGGCGATCCCGAAACAAATCCATATGAGGTCGGCGAAGAGAATGATATCGATAGCTCCATGGAAGATGTACTTATTGCAGAAGACTCTGCCCTGCCCTCTTCGACACCTTCCACTCAGCCGAGCGACAGCATCGATGTTTCCATTGACACCTTCACCCCTACCGGCATCATGACCGCCGAAATGCAGGAGCAGCTGCTTGAGGAAGGCGTTCCGGTCTATATGCAGACGCTTCAGCGCGGCGATACCGGTGAACAGGTCAAGCGCATCCAGCGCCGTCTGTATTCTCTGGCATATCTCACCGCGAACGGTGTGGACGGTATTTTCGGAAAAGGCACTGAAGAAGCGATCAAGGCATTCCAACGCAGAAACAATCTGGCTGAAACCGGCATTGCCGATCTTGAAATGCAGAGCACAATATTCAGCGAAGATGCTGTTCATTCGATCAAGCCTTATCAGATCCATGTCAGCACCGCAGATCAGCGCGTATACATTTACACACACGATGATAATGACGAGTACAATATCCTCGTTAAAGACTTCATCTGCTCTACCGGTCTGAAAAGCACGCCCACACCTCTGGGCACCTTCACCAATACCGGTCCGGGTGCACGCTGGCATTATTTCAAAAAATTCGAGTGCTGGGCGCAATACGCCTATTATATTGACGGCGACATCATGTTCCATTCAGTTCTTTATGATGAACAAGATGTAAGTACGCTGCGAAAAGGCTCCGTCAGCGCTTTAGGCAGTCCTGCCTCCCACGGCTGCGTCCGTCTGCGTGTAGAGGATGCCGAATGGATTTACTACAACTGCAAATCAGGCACCACTGTCATCGTATACTAAGCCTCTTCCCACTCAACAAAAATACTCCCTTGAAACCTCTGCCGAATACGGCTTGTTTTCAAGGGAGTATTTTTACATTTCTGCTTCTTTGTCCGGCGTCTGCATTCTGACCGGAGTTTCCTCCAGCACCACCGTCAGCTTCACCGGATTATGATAACTGTATTTAAAATGATCGTTGATCGTAGTCACTTCCTCAAGCGCAACATTAGGTGACAGAATGTAACCATCTATCACATAAAGCTGAGTCCACCACTTTCTTCTGCTGTACGATTCATCCGGCAGCCGACAGGTCGGTGCAGAACGATCAGAGGCAAACGTCCAGTTTATGTCTTTAAAAGTGTATGTCATCCGATCAGGCTCAAAATATTCCGATCTGCGAATAGGGTATGTGCTGAAATTATCGTCGGGAAACGCCTGATTGAAATCGCCGCCTGCAATGACGTAATTTCCCTGCAGATACTCCTGCTCCAGAAAATCGACCAGCAGCGTCATTTGCCTTTTCTGCTCCTCCTCATTGGAATATGCTGCCAGCTGTACATTCACCAGCACCAGTTCTCGCCCACTATCCGTCACCGGAATACGCGTAATCAGTGCGCAGTATTTGCGATTCCAGACCCGTGCAGGCCATTCATGTTCATTGTTGAGTGCCATTCGCGCAGATGAACTCGCCTGCAGCGTAGTCATCGTCAAAATGCCGCTGTTGATCGAACCAATAGGATTTTTGATCGGATAAGGCACGAACAGACAACGATAGTTTTGGGCAAACATACTGTTACCGTCCAGCGATTGAACCAGCAGCCCTTCTTCATCGATCTTATAACTACGTTTGGCGCTTCGATCCACTTCCTGCACAAACAACACATCATACTCCTGCGCTTCAATTCGCTCAATGATCGCTTCCATGTTGGCGGCAATGCGTTCTTTGGATATCACTGCCTCTCCCGTTCCGCCTGACAACACGGAGTCCATGCTTTCATCCAATCCTGCATATCCTATATTCCACGTCAACAGTTCGATCCGATCCCCCTCATAGATCGTTCTAAAGGCTCCCGTTCCCTCCCTGATTTCAATCGCTTCCTCAGGTTTAGGCTGATACTCCGAAAAAGTCAGCAGCAGCACAAATATTCCTATCAGTATCGTGCAAATTCCTGCCGCACTCAGCGTAACTCGAATGATGCGCTCTTTCATGATCGCTCTTCTCCATCAGGCAGATGTAATTTGCATTTACTTCTTTGCCGCTTTTCTCAGATTCTTTTTGATGGCAAACAAGACCGGCGGATCATTGGGCTGATTGAGATAGCAGCGAATCATCGCGTCGTATTCCTTTGAATCGAGTCGCTGCGCCCATTCGATCAATGCACGAAGTTCGTCTTTGCCCTCATTATGTCCGGGATACACGCAGATGGTCATCAGTCCGCCCTGCTTGAGCAGCTTCAGGCAGCCTTCAGCCGCCTTGAGCGTAGTTTCACGCTGCGTGCGAATGCTGCGATCCGAACCCGGAAGCCATCCCAGATTGAACAGCGCCGCATCTACGCCTTCCTCTACATACTCCTCCACATACTGATGTCCCACGCAGAACAGGCTGGCGCGATGCGCAATACCGGCACGTTCCAAGCGATCCTGCGTATTCTCGACAGCCGCCTGCTGTACATCAAAGCCGTATATATGTCCCGAATCCCCCACCAGCGTGCAGAGCCACTCGGTATCATAGCCGTTTCCAAGCGTGGCATCAATCACTCTGCTTCCCTCTCCGACTGCCTGCGAAATCAATTCCTGCGCCCAATGCCGGGCACTCTTTAAATCAAATCCCATACTCTGTTCTTCCTTATCCGTTTGTGATGTTCTTTGCCCTTGCACATCCGCTGATTCTGTGTTATGCTGACAACGCTTACCACAACAAGTTTTTCGGAAATATATCCTTGTTTCCTTCCAACATTGATCGGAGGTCGATCTGCCGTGAAGTCTATCCTTTCTCCTGCGCAGATGTATGCACTTGAAGCACAGCATTTCAGTGCCGGAATGTCCACCTTGAGCGCCATAGAAAACGCTTCTGCGGTATTCATCGACGAGGTGAAGCAGTTTATCGGCACACTCCGCGAAAAGACTGTCTACGCTGCCTGCGGTTCAGGCAATAATGCAGGCGACGGTTATGCTGCCGCGCGCATTGCCCAATGTGCCGGAGCTTCAGTCAAGCTGATCGCCATGTCGCCTGTTGACCATCTCAAAGGCGATGCCGCCATCAACGCGGCGCGTGCGATCAATGAATGTGGTATTCCATGCCTGACGCTTTCAGAACTGAGCATACTCCCGCCGCCTGATCTCTGGATCGATGCCCTCTTTGGTATCGGACTGAATCGACCAATAGGACCGGAATATCATCCGCTTCTCGACCGAATGGAGAAGGATCGTGCATCAGGCAGCATTATCGCTTCTGTCGATGTTCCTTCCGGTCTAAATGCCGCTACCGGATGGGTCGAAGGCAAAGCCGTTCACGCTGACCTGACCGTTACCTTTGAATATGCCAAACTCGGTCATTATCTACTCGACGGTATGGACTGCACCGGAAAACTGGTCGTGCGCTCCATCGGAATGACTTGGTTTCCGGTGCAGCAGCCTGTCATGCTGATCGAACCTGAGGACGCCTCTATCGCTTTTCCGCCGCGCCGCCGCAATACCCACAAGGGCAGCTACGGTCATGTATTGGTGATCGCCGGAAGCATGGGAATGTGCGGGGCTGCCGCTTATGCCGCCCATGCGGCGCTGCGTTCGGGCGCAGGACTGATAACGCTCGCCTGCCCCAAATCGATCACCCCCGTCCTTCAAACCATTCTTCCTGCCGCTATGTGCATCCCTCTGCCTGAAGAAAACGGCGCACTCTGTAAAGCCGCCTGTCCATTTCTCGCCGATGCACTCAAAGGCAAAAATGCAGTCATCATCGGTCCCGGGCTGTCCAGACGCGCCAGCAAAGAGGTTATTCGCATCACGCTCGAAAGCGGCTTGCCTGCCGTTGTGGATGCCGATGCGCTCAACCTGATCGCAGAATCCCAGGAACTTCGCGCACTGCTTCGACCGCATCACATCATTACGCCGCACCTCGGAGAAGCCTCGCGCTTGATCTCTCTTTCCGGAGCTTCCTTGAGGGATGCCGATGCGCTGCATGAGATGGGTCCCGTCGCTCTTCTCAAAGGTGCCTCCAGCCTGATCGTCGGCTCCCTCAACACCAAATATCAGCGCTTTCTCAGCATCTCCGGCTGCGCAGGCATGGCGACCGGCGGCAGCGGCGATGTGCTCTGCGGAATCATGGGCGCACTGCTCGCACGCGGTATGGATGCACTGAGCGCGGCATGGTGCGCCAGCGAAATTCACGGGTTGTGCGGTGAAGCAGCAGCTCAGCGCATGGGCGAAGTATGCATGACCGCGTCCGATCTGATCGACTCTCTTCCCGACGTTGTACGCAAACTGACCAAACCATCGAAATCACGCTGACCATCCGCACAATAAAAAAATCGATATAGTCATCTCTGCCGCACAAATCAGACCTCTCTGAATGTGCGGCAGATTATTTATATGCTTTTCACGGCTTCAATAAGCTTCAATAATAGGGTCATCCTTCGATCGGCTTTGCCTTGAGCGCAGACGGACACGCCGCCACGCCACCTTCACCCGTTTCGCGCAGACACGCCGGCAGCATATCGCCGACTGCTTTCATCGCATCGATGATCTCATCGGTAGGAATAGGTGCGGCAATTCCGGCAAGCGCCATATCCGCGGCAGTCAGCGCATTGGCGACGCTGCCCACATTTCTATATACACACGGCACCTCTACCAGACCAGCTACAGGATCGCAGACCAGTCCCATGCTGTTCATCAGCGCCAGACCGCACGCTGCCGAGCTCATTTCTGGTGTACCACCTGCCAGTTCAACCAACGCCGCCGCAGTCATTGCCGCCGCACTGCCGCATTCCGCCTGACAGCCGCCTTCCGCGCCAGATACACTGGCACGCTGCGCGATCACAGCCCCCACCGCTGCCGCAGTAAACAGCGCATCCACAACGACGTCATCGCTCAGACCGCGCTCCTCCTGCATGGTGAGCAGCGCCGCCGGAAGAATACCGCATGAGCCTGCCGTAGGTGCGGCAACGATTCGTCCCATGCAGGCATTGCATTCTGCAACCGCCATCGCGCGCACCGCCGTTTTGCCCATCACCGTGCCGCTGACTGTATTTCCGGACAGCACCGCATCATTGAGCTTCGCCGCCTGACCACCGGACAGACCGGAGAGCGAGCGCATTTTTCTGTTCATACCGGCTTCCACCGAGGCACGCATGATTTCAAGGCGCTCATGCATGATCTCTTTGAGCTGCTGCTCATTCATTCCGGTCTCCATCATTTCCGCAAGCAGCGCAGTTTTGCCAATACTGCCGCCTTCCGCCGCAGTAACCAATTCTTTCATTGAGTATTCCATCTTTATATATCCCCCTGCCGTTTGCTGTGTCAGGCAATGCTCAGTTATATGATCTTCTCAAGCAGCGTTACACCTGTAATATAGTTCATAGTCCTCAGTGCGGCAATGATCGCCGGATCGGGCAGGTTGTCCAACTCCATAATCATGATCGCTTCCTTGCCGATCGCCTCACGCGCTACGCGCATTGCCGAAATATTGACTGCCGCGCCTGCCATCAAGCTGCTGACGCTGGCAATAATGCCGGGCGCATCGAACTGGCTGATGATGAGCGTATGCGCAGTGGCATCAAAGCTTATGGGCATTTGATTGAGTTCACAGACTTCCACGCTGCCACCGCCCACCGATGCTGCGACCATTTCCAGCTTCTTTCCGGTTATGCCCGTCAGCTCGAGCTTGACGCTGTTCGGATGCGCATTTTTCAGCACGATCGATCTAAATTCAATCTCCATGCCAGCTTCCTTCGCCAGCTTGATACTCTTTCTGAGCCGTTCGTCCGAGGTATCCATGTCCATCAGTCCACCCACTACCGCACGGTCCGTTCCGTGACCGCTGCCGGTTTTGGCAAAAGAGCCGTGGAAATAAATCTCCGCGCGCGCTACCGGTTCGCCAAGCAGTCTCAGCGCAATTCTTCCGATTCGTGCCGCACCTGCGGTATGCGAGCTGGAGGGGCCGATCATGACCGGTCCGAGGATATTGAGCAGTTGCATATATTCCATCCTTTCACGCTGTATTGCTGCGTTGTTTATTGATCCTGTCTCAGGAACACACCTGTCCATTTTTCTTTATTATAACATTACACGCGCCAATGAGCAACTGCTTCTATCGCAATATTTTGCGCTGCGGCATAGTATGAAAGCAGAAACCCATTCGTTCGGAGCGTGATCTCATGGTCATGAGAGGTGAAGTATACAGCGCAGATCTCGATCCGGTGGTCGGCTCGGAACAGGGCGGACTCAGACCGGTGCTGATCGTGCAGAACAACGTCGGCAACCGCTACAGCCCAACGGTCATCGTACTTGCAATGACCTCACAGATACAAAAGGCACGTCTGCCCACTCATGTGCATATTCCTGCCGCCGGGCACGGGCTTCAGAAAGATTCCGTCGTGCTGGCAGAACAAATACGAACACTCGACAAGCGCAGGCTCCGAGAGCGCATCGGGATTCTTCGTCCGGAATATATGGAACTGATCGCGCGTGCTCTGGCAATATCCCTGGGCTTAAACAACTCGGACAAATAAGGTATTTTCCTCTTCGCTGCGCCATTGTGCAGCAAGTCAAGCAGATTTTTCATAAATTCTGACCAATGCGGCATAATACACTTTATCAGCGCTTACGGGAGTGATCCTCTTGTCCGGTCAAATCAGGCATCAGCTTTTCATGTGGGGGCAGATCATCGCAGGCACGCTCATCTGCTCCCTCTCCTATAATATGTTTCTTATCCCCAACGATATTGCTCCCGGAGGCTTCACCGGCATTGCTCAGCTTATTTCTCACGCACTCTCTTTGCGCGTAGGCATAATTGCGCTGCTGCTCAATATCCCTCTGTTCTTATTCAGTGCGCATATGCTGGGACTCTCCTTCGGTCTCCGTTCGCTGACTGCAACGATCCTTCTGTCGGCACTCATCGACTTTCTGCCCGTACCATCCCTCATTCCTGCCGACGCAATTGACCGTATGGTGCTTGCCTCCCTGTTTGGCGGCGTTCTAGGCGGAATCGGCTTCGGACTGATCCTTCGAGGCGGTGCCACCACAGGCGGCTCCGATATGCTCGCCCGACTCATCAAGGAACGTATTCCCTCCGTGCGGCTCGGAACCGTCATGTTTGCGGTAGATGCGCTTGTCATCATCGCCTCCGCCCTCGTATTTGATGTGGTATCGGCAATGTTCGCGCTTATATCAACATATCTGATGAGCCATATCATCGATGCGCTGCTCGACGGCGTAAATCGCGCTCATGCCTACTTCATCATCTCTCAGCAGCATGATGCGATCGCATCGCGCATCCTCATGGAACTAAATCGAGGAGTAACTGGTCTAAAAGGACGCGGATTATACAGCGGCAGCAATACGGATGTGCTGCTATGCGTTATCAGCCGCACGGAAACCGCCCTGCTGCGCGCTATCATCGCCGAGATCGATCCCAGAGCATTTGTAATCGCTGCCAATATCCACGAAGTACTCGGCGAAGGCTTCATGCCGCATCCCACACCTGTCAAGCGCACCTGACCCACTACATCCGACAAAACCGCACGGGAGTGAATCGTTTGATGAATATTGCCATTTACTCAAGAGCTGCCATCGAGAAAAAGTTTGCCCAGGGTCCGCTTTCAAACACCGCTGTCATCAGCTTCTACGATCCGCCGCAGGCACGAGCAAAGATCCGCACGCTGCCTCCGATCGACTATTCCGGGAAAGCCGCACGCGTATTCTCCACAGCGCTTCATGATCTCGATCGCGATGTGCTTCCCAGCTTCGGACTGTCTGAAGAAACCTATTTCCCGAACGTAGACGAGCTGGCGGGATTTATCCACAAGGCGCACGCTGACAAGCTGGATATCATCTGCCAATGCGAATATGGGCAAAGCCGTTCTGCTGCCTGCGCCGCCGCTATTTTACAGCACTTTGAGCATAACGGCATTTCTGTTTTCGCTGACTATCGTTATTACCCGAATCAGCTCGTATACAACAAAATTTTCGATGCTCTCGAACGCTATCCTCATGCCCACTGATATACATCGATTTTAATACACAAAGGACTGCACTTTGCTCAAATGCAGTCCTTTGTCATCTCTCATATTA
>CAZYQB010000078.1:0-8528 GCA_964649595.1 uncultured Oscillospiraceae bacterium
TCCCATGGCTTCGCTCAACGAGCGCGCCAAGGTGGACTACATCGTTTCCGAAGGTCTGTACAGCGGCGAGAAGATCCCCGAAGCCGAGCGCAAGCAGAAGGTAGAAAAGGCACTGATGGAGGTTGGTCTGCTGCCGGAGTTTGCCAGCCGCTTCCCGCATGAGTTTTCGGGCGGTCAGCGTCAGCGCATCGGCGTTGCACGCGCACTCATCATGCAGCCGGAATTCATCATTGCCGACGAGCCGATCTCCGCGCTGGATGTATCCATTCGTGCGCAGGTGCTGAATCTTCTGAGCGAACTTCAGAAGGAGAGAGGATTGACTTACTTGTTCATCTCTCACGATCTGTCGGTCATGCGCTTTATCTGCGATCGTATCGCCGTCATTCATAAGGGCGTGCTGGTGGAACTTGCCGAGACCGAAAAGCTGTTTGCGCATCCGCTGCATCCCTATACTCGTGCGCTGCTCTCTGCCATTCCGCTGCCCGATCCGGTACGCGAGAAGAAAAAGGTGCTTGAGGTCTATGACCCCACGCAGCATGATTACTCGGTGGACAAGCCGCAGTGGGTGGAGATTGAGGAAGGTCACATGGTATGGGGCAACGAAAAAGAGCTTGCCGCATATCGTGGGATCCTCGCAAAGTAAACCGAATATTCCCACGGTACGCCTGAGCGTATCCATATAAATGATGGGACTGCCGCGCAAAGGGCTGCTGCGGCGGTCCCTTGTGGTTTTGGAGAATATTCATATCGATACTGATGAAACGGAGATGAAAACCATGCAGTTACTTTATGAAGAAGCGATCTCTCGCTGCTGGGCGGAGGTTGATTTGGACAGACTGGTGCAGAATTATAAAAACGCGCTGGCGCATCTGAAAGGAAATACTCAGCTGATCTGTGTGCTCAAAGCGGATGCCTACGGTCTGGGCGCGCCGAAGGTTGCGAAGCGGTTGTATACGGAAGGTGCGCGCATCTTTGCGGCGGCATCGTTTAATGAAGCCGAGCAGATTTACAACGCGGTACCCGAATGCGATGTGCTGGTGCTCGGTCTGATGGGAGAAGTGCAGCTCATTCGAGCCATCGGCATGGGAATGTTGATTACCGTGTTTTCCGAAAGCTATGCCCAGACGGTCATCCGTGCGGCGAAGAGAATCGGCAGAAAGGCGCGCGTTCATGCGAAGATCGAAACTGGACTCAATCGCATCGGTCTGCTGCCGGAGACGGCTGCCGAGCAGATCCAGAAGATGGTAGACAGCGGATGGATCGGACTGGAAGGGCTGTTTACGCACCTTGCACTCAGAGATAAGGATTCTGACCGCAGGCAGATTGATCGGCTGACTGGCGTGCGCGATGAACTCAAGAAGCGCGGGATTTGCGCTGCGATGACGCACGCGCTCGACAGTATCGGCATGGTGCGCTATCCAGAGGATCATATGGACGCGGTGCGCACCGGCGCATGGCTGTACGGCGTGTATCCGAGAAGATATGCGCATCCTGAAGAAAGTCAGTTGGCGCTCACGGTCAAGTGCCGAATTGCGCAGATCCACAGTGTGAAGGTCGGGGAGTGCCTGGGATATGATGAGACGCATCCGGTCAAGCGCGACAGCGTGATCGCCACCTTGTCGGCGGGTTATATCGACGGCTATCCGCGCCAGAACAGCAAAGGCGAGGTAGAGATCTGCGGCAAGCGCGCGCCGATCATAGGACTGGTGTGTATGGATCAGATGATGGCGGATATCACCGACATTCCCGAAGCGCAGGAGGGCGACGAGGTCATACTGCTCGGCGGATCCATCGGCGTGGATGAGTACGCCGAATGGGCAGACCTCAACCGCAATGAATCGTTGGCGCGCACCGGTAAGCGCGTGCCGAGGGTGTATATCGAGAAGGGTAAAGTAGTGGGTGTGGTTGAATCGCTTTACTGATAAAGGAGAAATATAATATGCGCGATCAGGAATTAAAGGCATTGGTTCAGGCACAGAGCGAGTGGATGAAGGACATCCGCCGCCGCCTGCACCGGGTGCCGGAAAAGGGATTTCAGGAATATAAGACGCAGAAGATCATTACCGACGCGCTGGATGAGATGGGCGTGTCGTATACCACCGAGCGCACATGGGTGATCGGTTTGATCGAGGGTAAGCTGCCCGGCGATGTGGTGGGTATCCGTGCGGACATCGACGCGCTGCCCATCGAGGAGCCGGAGGGATGTCCGTTCCGTTCGGAGCACGCAGGCATGATGCACGCCTGCGGACACGATGCGCACACCGCAATCCTTCTGGGCACGGCAAAGGTGCTCTCGTCGATGCGCGATCAGCTTCCCGGCAAGGTCAAGCTGCTTTTTCAGCCTGCCGAGGAGACGGTGGGCGGTGCAGAGCCGATGGTAGCAGCCGGTGCCATGGAAAATCCGCACGTTGACCGCGTGTATGGGCTCCATGTGATGCCCAGACTTCCGCTGGGCGTGGTGGAAACACGCGTCGGTACGCTCAATGCCTCCACTGATACGGTCAGGCTGACTATCTGCGGTACGGCGGGTCACGGCGCATATCCCGAAAGCGGCGCGGATGCCATCGTGTGCGCGGCGCAGGTCATCACGGCGCTGCAGACGCTTGTGTCAAGAAATCTTTCGCCGCTGTCGAGCGCTGTGCTGAGCCTGGGTATGATCGAGGGCGGCACGGCAGGCAATATCATTTGTGATGAGGTCAGGATCCGCGGCACGCTGCGCACCGCCAACAGCGAAATTCGCGCTATGATGAAGCGTAGGATTCGCGAGGTCGCTGAGGGGATTTCGATCTCGATGGGCTGCAGGGCGGAGGTCAGCATCGAATCAGGATATGCTGCGCTGGTCAATGATGCCGATGAAGCTGCGCGCATCAAGAAAGTGGCGGCAAGACTGCTTGGCGAAAACAATGCCGTCGAGAAGCCGGAGCCGAGCATGGGCGGTGAAGATTTCTCGTTCTTCAACGACTGCGCGCCGGGTGCGTTCTTCCACATCGGCTGTGTTCGGGAAAAGGATATGCCTGCGCCGCCGCTGCATAGCAAGGATTTCTACATTGACGAGGAATGTTTGACCATCGGCGCGCTGATGCACGCTGCGCTGGTGCTGGATCGATGAATACGGGAGGATGTATATATGAAAAAGCTGTTTATTTCCGCGGATTTGGAAGGAACCGCCGGTATCGCGCACTGGGACGAAACCGAAAAGGGCAAGCCGCTGTATGACTATTTCGCTCGTCAGATGAGCCGCGAGGTGGCGGCAGCCTGTGAAGGCGCACTTGCGGCAGGATATGAGGACATTCTGGTCAAGGATGCTCACGATACCGCCCGGAATATCGACCCGACCATACTGCCCATTGAGGCGCGCATCTTCCGCGGCTGGGGACGTCACCCGTTTTCAATGATGGCGGGCATCGACGGCAGCTTTGAGGGCGTGGTGTTCACCGGATATCATTCGGCGGCAGGCACCAACACAAATCCGCTTTCACACACCATGAATACCCGCAACAACTACGTCAAGATCAACGGCGAGCTGTGCTCCGAGTTGATGATGAACTGTATGACCGCTGCCTATGTAGGCGTGCCCGTATACTGCGTGTGCGGCGATAAGGGACTTTGCGAGTGGATCAAGTCGGTAAATGCTAACATCGAAGCGGTGCCGGTGAGTGAGGGTATCGGCAACGGCTCTGTTTCCATTCATCCCGACCTTGCCGTGCGTCGCATCCGCGAAACGGTGGAGCGCGCCGTGCAGAAGGATAAGGCGGATTGTATGTTTCCGCTGCCCAAGCATTTCCATGTGGAGATCTGCTATAAGAATCATCATGCGGCGACCAGCGCTTCGTGGTATCCCGGCTGCACACAGATCGACGCGACGCGCGTCAGCTTTGATGCCGATGACTATATGGATGTGCTGAAGTTTATCCATTGGGTGCTGTAACTTTTTAAGGAGAAATACATATGAACTACGGAAAGAGACTCCAAAAAGGCGATACCATCGGCTTGATCGGACCTTCCGGTGCAGTGCGCAGTGAGGGCAGCATCGCGCGCGCCGTCATAGAAACCGAAAGAATGGGTTTCAAGGTAAAAATGGGTGAAAGCTGCGGCGGAGTTTACGGCTATCTGTCGGGCAGAGACGAGGTGCGTGCCCGGGACATCAACAATATGTTCCTTGATGACGAGGTGGATGCTGTATTTTGTCTCAAGGGCGGCTATGGCACCATGCGGATACTGGATAAAATCGATTATGATGCCATTGCTGCGCATCCCAAGATCTTCGTCGGCTACAGCGACATTACCGCCCTGCACATTGCCATGCTTGAAAGATCGGATATGGTCACGTTTCATGCGCCCATGCCGGTCTCCTGCTGGGCGGACGGAGCGATGGATGAAGTGACGGCAGATTCCTTCTTCAATGCGCTGATGAATGTGCAGCCGGTGGGCGAGATTGTCAATCCTGCTGAATATCCCAAAGAATGTCTGAATGCAGGCGTGTGCGAAGGGCAGCTGGTCGGTGGCAATCTGACGCTGATCTCTCATTTGCTGGGTACGCCTTATGAACTGGATACCAGGGGAAGGATACTGTTTATCGAGGATGTGGGTGAGTATACCTACAGCATCGACAGGATGCTTACGCATCTGCGTCTTGCGGGCAAGTTTGACGATTGCGCAGGCATCGTATTCGGCGATTTCAAGAAATGCGAAACTGAATATCCCGATTTCGGTTTTACGCTCAGGGAGGTCATTGAGGATGTGGTCGTGCCCTGCGGCAAGCCGATCTTTATGGGGTTGAGATCCGGTCACTGCACGCCTAAGCTTACGCTGCCGCTGGGGGTGCGCTGTCGCATGGATGCGCAAAAGTGCAGCTTGAGCGTGCTGCAGAGTGCTGTAAAATAATGGGAATATGGCGAATATATACGCTGTAATGAACATAATCGTCATATCTGGCGAAAATCATTCGGGAATCGCTTGACAGAAATGCAACTTTTCCTGTACAATTGCGTCAGATATAATAGTGGTTCAAAATGACAGGATGGGGAGGTATTACCATTATGAAGAAATTTATGCACACGGCTCTGGCGCTCGTGCTGGCACTGGTGCTGCTGCTGCCGATGCTTGTGAGCGCGGCTCCTTCTGCAAAGGCGGATACCGCGGTCAAGTCGGTACACGGCGCATTTGCGGCTCAGTCCGAGATGCTGGACAAACTGTTTATGATCCTGCCGGTAGAAACTGGTTCGGCTCTGTACAAGATGGCATCTACCGGCGGCACGGTAACGCTGGTAGAATCGGCACCTCAGATTAACGATCTGATCGCTGGCGACAATGGGGAGATCTATTACCTGCGCTACAACGGCAGTGTATTCCAGGCGGTCAAGCGCGATGCCGACGGCACGGCTGTGCTGATGGCGGAATTCCAGCCCGGTCAGCTTGCATATTCGCTGAGCTATTATAACGGCGATCTGTACTGTCTGGTGGATAACAAGCTCACCTGCATCGATCTTGATGGCGTGAGCGAGGTAACTACCGTTTCCAGCAACCAGATGGTTTCCTACATCATCGCCAACAACGTGATCTACTATCAGTCGGCAGATGATGAAGTGACCTATGAGAAGGATTATGCCCGCAGCGATTCGACGCCGATCAAGGTCATCACTTCCTCCGGCAAGCTGTATGGCATGAATCTGGACGGCACCTACAATATGCAGCAGTTCGATCAGGGCGTATCCAATCTGGCTGCATACGGTGAGTATGTCTACTTCCACAACTACAACGACAGCTATGTTGTAGACGGCACCACCGATGCGTGGCTCGATGGTAAACTCTATCGCTTGAATGTTCAGACCAATCAGGCAAAGCTGCTGCGCAACGGCTATGACTGGAGCTATCGTCCGGTTGATCTGGGTCTGGTAGTCTATCAGCTCAACTCCCTGTCGATCTCCGCACAGGACGGCACCAATCCTGTGGAACTGTATGCGCCCGATCCCTACAACTATCTGGCACTGCTTGAGGACTGCGCCATCATCTATGAGTACAATCTGCAGAAGCTGACTCGCGTTCCCTATGACAACACCGGCGCGCTGCAGCTGTGGAGTGGTCCCTTCGTAACCGACGGCGCACAGGGCGATGTCATTACGGCGGATACCACCATTGGCGCTGACACCAACACCACTACCGATACCAATACTACTACCGATACCAATACTACTACCGATACCAATACTACCAACACGAATACCAATACCAACACTACTAATACTACTACGAATACCAATACCAACACTACTACTAATACTACTACGAACACCACCACCGGCGTAACTGCCAACGGCAGTCTGACCTACGGCGCAACCGGTGAGCGCGTGCGCGAGGTGCAGACCCGACTCAAGGAACTGGGCTATCTGAGCTATGTGGACGGCATCTTCGGTCAGAATACCCTGACTGCGGTCAAGCGTTTCCAGAAGGCAGCCGGTCTGACGGTGGACGGTATCGTAGGCGATGCCACTCTCAAGAAGCTTAACAGCTCTTCCGCCCCCAAGTATGACGGCAGCGCTGACAGCACCGATGATTCCTATATCTTCGCTCATTCTTCCACCAAGAAGCTGACTCGCGCTGAGATCCTTGCGGTTGACAAGAGCCTCTGGCCCTACGCCCGCAATGAGATATACGCCCGTCACGGCTATTCCTTCACCAACAGTAAGTATGCAAAGTACTTCCAGAGCAAGTCCTGGTATAAGGAAGGCGGCTTCTCCACCGGTGCGCTCAACTCCATCGAGTGGTACAACATGGAACTGCTGCTCGAAATGGAAGAGGAGTATTCCGAAAGCTCGGCGGCTGCACCGGATTACACTAGCGAGTACATCTTCCCCGAATCCAATACTCGCAAGCTGACCAAGGCGGAGATCCGCGCGGTAGACAGCGATCTGTGGCCCTATGCCCGCAACGAGATCTATGCCCGTCATGGTTACAAGTTCACCAAGTCCAATTTCAAGAATTACTTCGAGAGCAAGTCCTGGTACAAGGCAGGCGGCTTCTCCACCAAGGATCTTAACTCTATCGAATGGTACAATATGGAGCTGATCCGCTGGATGGAAGAAAACGAAGGCTGATGTCTTTGAAGAGTCTCTCGTAACAAACAGTCGCACGACATTCTTTTTAGGGAATGTCGTGCGACCGTTTTTTTCGAGTTATTGCGGATCGGTCTTTTTGAGGGTCACATTCGGGCAGGGCTGACCGGTCTTGAGGTTGATGTGAGGGAAGTCCATTTCGGGTTCGGGAGAGTAGGATACCCAGTAGTCCGGCACCTGATATACGAAGCCGCATACGGGGCAGATGTAGTAGTAGGTTTCCATGTGTATGCCTCCTGAGAGAATGTAAAATTGAGAAATTACATCGGCACATCAAAGATCGTAGGCGGCTTTTTCTATTTCTGCGATCAGACCGCGTCCGACTGTGTGCGCCAGCTTGAGCGCGTCGGGCAGCGCTTCTTTGGGGAAGGCTTTCAAAAACAGGAATACCTCCAGTGTGAAGTCGCCTCTATAGCCGACTTCTGCCAGTGCGGATGTGATGTCTGCCCAGTCTTGTCTGCCAAGGTACGGCAGGGTGTGCGCGTCCAGCAGGTAGTAGGTATCCTGAACGTGCAGCGACTGAAGGCGCGGAAGTCCCACTTTGCGGATAAAGTCGGCAGGGTCCTTGTATACCAGCCGTGCGTGTCCGAGGTCGATGCAGGCGCAGAAGGTTTCCGGATTGAGGCGGTCAAGGAAGGTGTTAAGCTCCTCGGGCGTACCCAGTCTGCCAGGCATCGGGCGGTTTTCTACGCGTGCGACCAGATTTTCCACGCCGATCTTGATGTTGCTCTTTCGAGCAGTTTCTTCAAAACTCTTGAAGAAGGCAAGGTTGGTCTCGAAGAAGTCGGCGGGATCGACGGTAGGGAGATTGTGGATGATGATCTGTTCGGCACCCAGTACGCCGGAGAATTCAATGGAACGACGGATCTGTTCATAGTCGTAAGACTGCTTTTCGCGCTCGTCGGTCAGCTTGAGATCAAACGGAGCGTGGGCCTGCGTAAAGGCGATGCCGTGCTTTTCGGCATGATCGCGCAGCTGCTTGGCGCGGTCAAGATAATCATCGCCGTCTAAAATACTCTCGCCCTTGGGCATCCAGAAGAACGAAAAGTCGATGGCGTCAAAGCCTGCCGCGGCGATCATCTCAATGGCTTTTTCGTCGCCGAAAGCAAGGCGCGGAACGTGGTTTTCGATGGAAAGTCTCAAACATTTCACTTCTTTCTGAAAAATCAGTTCGGATATGGGACATCAAGCACCTTAATGATGCGAGTGCTGCGGTAGCAAAGCAGTGTCGATCTTCTGACCTCGAAATGCTGCCTGACCAGCTTCTTTTCGCGGTCAAGCGGTTCGCTGCCTCTGGGAAATACATAGCAGTATTCCTCGTCGTATTCGTTTCTCAGCAGAAGTGCGGTGATTTCATAATTGCGTCTGTCCTTGGGGTGAAACAGGAAGCGAACCTTCTTGCAGGCGATCTGTACT
>CAZYQB010000079.1:0-8454 GCA_964649595.1 uncultured Oscillospiraceae bacterium
CAGATGCACGCGGCAGAAATCATTGCCCAGCAGTTCTACAAAAGGCGGCTTGGGGGCGTTCGGATTGAGGGAAAGCAGCTCCTGAGTGAGCAGTCTCATAATGCGCTTTTCGTTGGTTGCGAAATGTCCGCATCCAAATTCAGCTTGATACAATGCCTTTACCATGTCCTGCACGGTCATATGAGGATAAAGTGAGTACTGCATATGCAGTATCGCAAAAACATCTTTGGTGGAAATCATAGGGAGAATCCTCCTTCAAAAAATGACGACGTTCTCCATTATAGCATAACGTGCAGGCAGACTTCAATGTGTTCGCAGTATCTTTTCACAAGAGAATTAGGGAGCAGTGCGCCCGTAGCCTCCCCTGTGCAAGGTAATATCGTCAATTTTTAGGAAGGAATGCTCTACCCAAAGTCTTTCCCGGTGAGGAATCCTTTGGGTATCTTTTGACAAACCTCTTTTCGTATGCTATACTCATGGCGGAAAGCAATCCCGATTTATCCATAAAAGCAATGCTGCATGAGAAACGGAGGCGCATTTAAGGTGCATTCGATTTATGAAATGAAATTCAGACGGCGCTTTTCAATCAATCCGTACAAGTCGCTTCGAATGAAACTGGGTGAAATGAGTTGTCAGAAAAACTGGGTGGACGACAGGCGCGGTGATCCGTATCCCGTGGTCGAGAGCAACGAGCATGAGGACGCATATCTGAGCGAAACGCTGCCGGGCGCGCGCTACCGCGTTAGAAATAATGCCAAGCAGATGCTCTTTAAGACTCGCCTTCTGGGTCAGCATTTTCCTTATGCTACCTACGAGGTGACCATGGATGTGCTGCCTGAAAGCGAACGCGGCGGTATGGGCATCTGCATTTGGGCATCCGGCGAAGAAGGCTCGGACTATACCGCAGAGGACGAACCGAATCTCAAGATCCTTGCAGTGCGCAGCGGTGAAAAGGTGAAGCTCATAAAGCGCATCAGCGTCGGCTCGGTGCCGCAGGGCGAAGAGGCGGTAGACAGCGGCATTGCGTATAAGGATGGTATGGCGCTGATCGTGACCGCGCGAGGACGATTCTTTGATGTATATTTGAGAGATGAGTTTAAGATCCATGCCGTCTGCACGTTTGATGTGCAGCAGATGAGCAAAATCCTTCAATACAATGTGTTCGTGCGCTCTACGGCAGCACTGATGGTTGAGCTTGCTCCGGGCGCTGCGGTTCAAGGCTGCGCGGAGTTTTTTCTGGAAGGCGGCGTGAGCCATGCGGACATGAAGTGCATGAGATATGAAAACGGTATGCCCATCATGTCGGACGGCAAACTGTTTATGACGCTTTCCTCGCGTCTTGCGGCAGGCAACTTTCATTCGGTAGTATCGTGGAATCCGTCCACGGCAGAGCTGAAAATGGAAGGCGCAATGTTTTTTGACTACGGCGACGGCGCGTGGTGCTCGGATATTTCCTCATCTACTGTCTACAATCGCAAGACCGGTGAGTGGTATGTGTGGGCGTGTGCGTTCTCCCACGGGCATATCTGCTGCCATGCCACCTCCTTTGCCGATCTGAGATATGGAATCCATGTGCTGGATGCCCAGACCATGCCGGTGGAAAAGATGGAAGAAATGCCGGGCGAGGAATCACTTGCCACTACCTGCGGCGGTGCGGTCATCGGTAGGGCGACGCTTACCGATGACAGGCTGTTCTTCGGTAAGCACGGCGACGAGGATCCCGATTTGATATATGACGAGAAGCGCGGCAAGTGGCTGTTGGGTATCTGCCGCATCGTGACCGATCCGGACGGACGTGACCGCTATCGCTACTTCCTGTTTGAATCGGATGATCCGTTTGAGGGCTATACCTTCGTGGACTGCACGCGTACGGGCGAAAATACCGGCGGATCGATCGTTCGAGTGGGGAAAGAACTGTATCTGCTGTGCGGCACCGGCAGCGGCAGAAACGGTCGAGGATTGTATCAGCTGCATCTGCTGAGCGATCTTTCCAAGTGCACGCTGATGAAGTTCGACTTCAGTGACGGCGGTTGGCGCGGCTGGGGACAGCTTATCCCCGTGCCCTGCGGAAACCGCACGCGCTATATCTGGATGACCTTTGACCGCCATAACGGCAGTGACTACAACTGGAGCTACGGCAATATTCACGTTTTCGAGTCCGATTTGATGAATATGGGCTGGGAGTGGAATGAAAAGCCTTGCATCGCAGGAACTCAGCTGGGATAAAATGAATTTGCGCATATAAAACTCTCCCGATGACTGCATATGGGCGGTCATCGGGAGAGTTTTCATACTGGCAGAAGCGTTATAGCAAAAACACGCCGATGCAGCAGGCGAAGATAAATACTGCTGCGAACAGGCACACGATGGCAATGGTGCGGTTATTTTTCCAGAATCGAACGGAGCTGATTGCGATGCTTACGCCCAGCAGCGGCACACACATATTGAGCGCATCCTTCCATACGCCCGTAAAATACAGCAATATGCCGACGACGATTGCAACGGACAAAACGGCATCAACCGCCGAGAGAACTTTATGCAGCCTGAGTTCCTTTTCGTTCATGGGAATGCACCTCCTATCAGATGATCTTATTATATCATGCTGAAAGAAAAAAGTACACTGCTGTAATGCGATATTTGCCCAAAATCATTAGGTGAAACCGACATCATCCGTGACTGCAGGGGACGGATAATATTAAAAAGTCCTCTGTCTTTCGACAAAGGACTTTTTATGGCGGACCCCAAGGGATTCGAACCCCTGACCTTCTGGTCCGTAGCCAGACGCTCTATCCAGCTGAGCTAGGGGACCTCATACTGCGCTCTCGCTCAGTGCTTATACAGTATAGCTCAGAATATAGATTTTGTCAATCCTTTAATAGGTTAAATGAATGTAAAAGGGTGCTTGGTTGGAATATCTTCAGATCGAACTTAGAAAAAAACGTTCCGCCGCAGAATGCAGCGGAACGGGGAAGATTAAAAGAACGGTCAGCCCTTGATGATCTTTTCGAGAATGGGCGCGAAGTTCTGGGCGACGATGCGGTGTCCGTCACGCAGAGGATGCAGCGGATCGAGAGGGATCCAGCCCTTGGTGGAAACGAAATGTATCTTCTTTTCGTGAGAAGCATTGTAAGCCTCTGCGAATTTGCCGATCGCCTCATCGAATGCGCCGCAGAATGCGCCGAGGCATACGATGACCGCTTCGGGATTGCGTTCGCGGATAATATCGATAAGCTCGCTGTAGCGTGCGATGTATTCTTCATCCGAAGCTGCGCGGTCATTTGCGCCGTGGTTGATGACGACTACCGCAGGTTTTTCGCCGGTATACTCCAGACCGTCGAATACATAAGGATAGATCAGACCGGCTCTGGGCACACTGCCGCAGCCGCTTCTGGTCAGACCCACTGCGCCATATGCCTGAAACATCGCCCTGAGGTTGAGCTTCTTGGCAGTGAGATAGGCGTAGGTGGCGCAGTTGTCATCCTGATATACGCGGCAGTGCTGATCGATGGTGTGTGCCGGGCGCTTGCTGTAGTCGGCATCGGTCAATACGCCTTCGGTGATCGAATCACCCACGAATTCGATGAGCATACGATCATCTGCAGGCAGTTCGGCGGGGGCATCCACCTCTGCACCGATGAACGCAACTGCGCCCATCAGCGGAGCGTACCAGCGCGGCAGCATCTCCATACCGCCCTTGTAGATCACGCGTATAACGTGCTTTCCGTATGCCTCGGTCTCTACGCGCAGATAGCGATCCACGGGCACTTCCACCCGTGCGCCGTCATCCACGCTGATCCACAGATGGGGAAAAGGCTGAGCGAGGAAGCCCAGATCAAAGTGAAGTCTCGCACAGTCGCCTTCAAATGCCAGCTCGAAATAGGAGCCGGGGGCGGTGGTGGTGGCTGCAAGGAAAGGCGGCTGAACATAGCTCTTGGGATTTTGCGGAGATTTGGTCAGCCTGCTCCAGCGTCCGGTAAGTCTTACGCAGTCATCATGCCAGTGAACGAACATAGATGATTCCCTCCTGTGTACTTGTGATCCATGTGAAGTTTGAGCGTCCCGACAGATAAGGGGACGCTCATGAAGCAGTTTATTCTGCCATCGAAATGGCGGCGACCGGAGTCATATAGTAGCTAAGAGAAATCGACAGATCGGTGGTTTCGGTAACGCAGAGCGTGCCGTCCTCCAAAAGACGGACTTCCCATACCACCGGCACAATCTCCTTTTCAGAGGAGACCTCTTTGGGCTGTTCATCTGTGGAATCGGGCAGGAGCTCGGTCAGCGTCAGTACGCCGCCTTTGAATACGCCTTGCATCTCGGCGCAGTAGGTTCGGGGACCAGAGGCGGCAAGCTCCATGTTGAGAACATAATTCTCATTGCTGTCGACCTGCAGGAAAACCATCGCATCGATGTCGTTGATGTTGAGTGAAATACGAATACCTACGGTGTCTGAGTAGAACCACAGCTCTCCGGCATTCATATGGGTCATTGCCCATTCGCCGGCAAATTCTTCGATGGCGGCATCGCTGCGCACGGCGGCAGGCATATACTGCTGAGGCATCTCGCGCTGAAACAGAACGGTCAGACCGATAACGGACAGAATCAGATGCTCTTCATCCATCTTCAGCGATATCTCGTTTTCGGTGCCTTCATCCAACATGAGCCGATCATCGCTCAGCGTCCATGTTCCGAAATACGCATCGATGTCGCTGCTTTTGATCTGATAAGTACCGTTGTTCTCGATGGTCAGAACGGCGGTGCTGCCGAACAGATCGCCGTACCACACGCCGGTCACATCAGTTTCCGACAGCGCGCCGCCGCACAGCAGCATCAGCGCAAGCGACAGACCCATCAAAAGGCAAATGGTCTTTTTCATACCGAGGTCTCTCCTTTGGTGAGCATTTAGTGTCCAAAGGTGTGGTTTCGACAGGGACCGCGCAGCAGATCGCCTTCCTCGGCGGGCGCGGGAACGCCCATCCACAAGATGGAGTTGGGCACGCCGCACTTGTCGAGAGACTGACCGCTTTCATTGGTCAGATCACTCAGTGTGAAGGGATATACGCCCTGCGGCGTCATCAGCTCCAGCTGATCGCCCAGTACCACTTTATTCTTGAGGTGAATTTTTGCACGTCCATTTTCGTAAGCGAGCACGCGCGCGCTTAACTCCATGGTCTGTGTGTTTCCCTCATTGCCGCCGGGGCGTTCAGGCTCTCCGAAGTAGAATCCGGTATCGTAGGCGCGGTGGCTGACCTTGAGCAGTTCTGCTGTCAGTTCGTCGCGTAGCTGGTCGTTCCATTTTCCGTCACGGATGGCATCCAGACCTCTGCGGTATGCGCTTACTACCGTTGCGATGTAGTATTCGTTTTTCATACGTCCTTCGATCTTGAGTGAAGCAAGACCGGACGAACACAGCTTATCGAGATGCGGCAGCATATTCATATCACCTGCCGCAAAGATCTGCGTTCCGCGTTCGCTGCCCTCTACCGGAAAATACTGTCCGGGACGCTTTTCCTCCATCAGCTGATAGCGCCAGCGGCACGCCTGTGCACAGTCGCCGCGGTTGGCATCGCGTCCGGTCAGATACTTGCTCAGCGCGCATCTGCCGGAGAAGGACATACATACCGCACCATGTACGAACGCTTCCAGTTCCAGCGAAGCGGGAAGCTGCGCGCGCATATTGCGGATGCGCTCAAGCGACAACTCGCGCGCCAGCACGATCCTTGGAATGCCCAAGCTGTGATAGATGCGTGCGCTTGCGGCATTCATGGTGCTCATCTGAGTGCTCAGGTGGACCGGCAGGTCGGGAATGTTTTCACGAACTGCCATTGCTGCGCCCAGATCTGCCATGATGACCGCATCCACGCCGCATTCCTTGGCGATGCGTGCAGATTCGACCATCGGGGCGATGTCCTCATCGTAGGCGAATATATTGAGCGTAAGGTATACCAGTACCTTGTGTGTGTGTGCATATTCGACTGCGCTTTTGAGGGTCTCGGGAGTGAAATTTCCGGCGTGCGCACGCATACCGTATTGATTCAGACCCATATAGACCGCGTCCGCGCCGAAACGGACGGCGGCTTTGAGCTGGCTCTCGCCGCCGACGGGAGCCAGCAGTTCGGGGATATTTTTAGAAATGCTCATTATTGTGCGGGAGCCGCAGTGACTTCGCCCGCTTCGTTAAGCGCAGCCTGAGCCGCTGTCTCGGCAGCCTTTTGTTTTTGTTCCTCGTCGAAGGCTTCCCACAGCGGACGGTATTCGGCTACCGCCGCCTCATGCTCTGCGAGGGTCTTGCTGAAGTGCAGCTCGCCGGAGTTGGGATCCTTGGAGCAGAAGTAGAGATACTGTTCATCGATGAATTCCTGATTGGGATGAAGCGCAGCTTCAAGTGCCGCAGGGGAGGGATTGCAGATCGGACCTGCAGGCAGACCGCTTATCACATAGGTGTTGTAGGGGGTATTGAGATTGACCTGTGCGCTGGTGAGCACCATGTTGGTGGAGTGGTCGGTATATTTTGCCGTGGGGTCGGACTGAAGCGGCATACCCAGCTTGAGGCGGTTGTGGAAGATGGCGGATACCTTGCCGAAATCATCCTTCTGTGCGGCTTCCTTTTCGATGATGGATGCCAGAATGATGATCTCGTCCTGCGTCAGATCGGTGGTAAAGCTGCCGTCCGACTGCTCGGAGGCGTCATACAGCTTGTCGAGTACGATCTCGGTCTGAGAGAGCAGCGTTTGGAGCAGCGATTCGGGCTCGGCATCCACAAACACGCGGTAGGTATCGGGTGCCAGATAGCCCTCGAGCGCGTACAGGCGATCGCCCATGCTGCCGCTTTCCAGAGCCTGTGCGACCTGATGAGAGGAAGTCTTAAAGAGTTCGGCATTGTCGCACAGGTCGAGGAATGTGTCACGATCAGAGGCGTTGATCGCGCCTACCTTGATAAAGTAATCGGCGATATCCTCGATCGTCCATCCGGGAATGATGGTGATGGTGCGCTCGGTGACCTGCGTGCCGGAGATTAGCACGGAGATGATCTCGCCCGGTCCCATATCGCGTGAGAGCAGGTAATCGCCGTACTGGATCTTGCTGGTTACGCCCTGGAACATGACCAGCAGTTTGAAGATGCCCTTGTTGCGGAGCAGTCCTTGCTCGTAGAGGTTGTTGGAGATGGTGCTGACCGATGAGCCGGATTTAATTCGGAATGTCACTTCGGTGTTGTCGTTGGGATCCATCGGCATGAGGAAATTGCTGTAGACCATATTCCAGCCGCTGAGCACCACGCCGAACACGATGACCATGCTGATGGTGAAGATCAGCAGCGGACGGATCAGCTTCCAAAGTCCGGAATACCAGTAAAATCCGTATTCACGTTCCTTGTGCAGAGAACGTGCGTTATAAAACTTCTGGGATACGATTCTGCGTTTCTTTGCCATGATTTCCTCCGTTTATTATACCTGACCGGTCAGCATATCCAGATTGATACCGGCAACGTCGGCAAGGATCTTATAGATGTCTGCCAGCATTTTCTGAAAGCGGAATTCCGCCAGCAGATAGGCGCTGGCATCGGGGTTGAACTGCAGCAGGTTGGCGATCTGCTGCATACGCTGAAAATCCTCTTCCTCCATGCGGTTGCCGGAGGCGAGCTTGAGCTGCATCTGATACTGCAGGCGCTTGTATTCGTCCAGCAGTGCCTTGTTGGTGCTGTCATCGTAGGCGATCTCGCGCAGACGCATATACTCGGTGTATTCCTCGGTCTGCTTCATATTGCGCGCCAGCGCGTGTGCTTCATCATAAATGTTCATGGTATACTCCTCCCTTGGGTAAAATTGGAATGTGGAAATGATGAGTGCTTCTTTCATCAGACGAGCCGGACGGCAGAAAGGTTGCCATCCGGCTCCGTCAGATATTCGTTTGGAACGTAATTACTGATTGATTTCCATGATGATCGGCAGGATCATGGGGCTGCGCTTGAGCGTGGAATATACATATCTCTGCAGAGCATCTCTGAGGCTGTTCTTGACCGAACCCCATTCGCCCGGCTCAATGGTCGGATATTCCATCAGCGCCTGACGTGCTGCTTCCTTTGCGCCTTCAAACAGGTCTTCGCTGTCTCGCACATATACAAATCCGCGGCTGATGATATCGGGACCGGCGATAATCACGCCGGTGGATTTTTCGATGGCGATGACGGCGATAATCAGACCGTCCTGCGAGAGATGCTTACGGTCGCGCAGCACTACACTGCCCACGTCGCCGATGCCCAGACCGTCGATGAGAACTTCACCGTTGGGCACGGTGCCGGAGACCACCATTTTCTCATCGGAAAGCTCGATCACTTCTCCGTTGCAGGCGATATGAACATTTTTGGTGTCCATGCCCAGTGAGGTGGCGAGATTGGCGTGGTGATAGAGATGACGGTACTCGCCGTGCATGGGGATGAAATACTGTGCATGAGCC
>CAZYQB010000080.1:0-8397 GCA_964649595.1 uncultured Oscillospiraceae bacterium
CTTGACTTCCTTCCTTGGCTTTCTTTTGTTACCTATCATTGACGCCCGTACACTGCTGCCGCGTCAGCAAAAATTCCTCCGCCTTGCATGGTTATTGGGATTGTGCTATAATAGCAGCAGTAGTTCCACCGGACAAGGAGGTTTTTTTGCATGAAGCTGTCCACTACTGCCGGAAACCGTCCTTCGGATTTTCCAAGCGAAAACGCTTGCTATCAGGCGATTTCCGATGCCGGCTTTCGCTATATAAATTATGATTTTCCGAACTTCTCCGCATCGGCGCCCGGCAGCATGGAATATATGTGTGATGAATGGAAGGAAGTTTCCCTCGCTCATCTAGAAAAGATGAAACGCGCCTCTCTGACCCCGATCCAGGCGCATGGTCCTTATTCCTTTCCGATTGCTAATGAGGCGAAAGAGGCATTTGTCGCTGCCTGCATCCGCACCGTTGAATGCTGCGGCGCAATGGGCATTCCTCAAATCGTCATGCATCCCGACGCCCGAAAAGGGATGTCATACGATCAATTTTTAAGCGAAAACCGCGACTACTTCCGCAGACTGATTCCCACCGCCGAAAAAACAGGCGTGATGATACTGATCGAAAACATCGGTCAGTTCTGCGATCCGCATTATGTACATGATGGAAAAGAACTGCGCCGCATGATCGAGGAGGTTAGTCACCCTCTCTTTGGTGCGTGCTGGGACACCGGACACGCCAATCACATCATGACCGATCAGAGCGAGAGCCTGCGTGAGCTGGGCCCGCTTCTCAAAGGCTTACATATAAACGACAATCTGGGCGATCTTCAGCCGCCCACCAAACATTGGCGCATCGATATGCACACTCTGCCGCTGTTCGGCACGGCAAACTTTGACGGCATTATTCATACTCTCAAGGAAATCGGCTACACAGGCTATTTCAACTTCGAGACAGACAAACCGCTTCCCGAAAATCGCCGCGTACCGTTTACGAACGATGGAATACCCATCGAAAAGATCAGCATAATTCTGCCCGAAGTGCGCCGCCATACTCTAAAGCTGCTGCACACCATCGGCAAGCTAATGCTGGAAGCACACGAATGCTTTGAGGAATAAACCCTCATCAAATAGTATTGGAGGCTTGAACATGGATTACATCAAATATGCAGTGGAACAAATTCAGACACTGCTCAAGATCCCCAGCCCCACCGGATTTACGTCAAAGGCAACCGATCATCTGCTAAGCGAACTCAAAAGCATGGGGTTTCAGCCGGAACGCACGCGCAAGGGCAATGTGATCTGTCATCTGTGTGACGGCGAACACCCAATGCTGCTCTCCGCCCATGTTGACACGCTGGGCGCAATGGTGCGCTCGGTCAAAGGAAATGGGCGCATCCGCTACACACGCATCGGCGGCTATCAGGATGCCACCATCGAAACCGAAAACTGCCTGATCCACACTCGCGACGGACGAACCTATTTGGGCACGGTGCAGTCCACCCGCGCTTCTCAGCACGTCTACCGTGAAATGGGCGCAGACCCGCGCAATGACGAAAGCCTTGAGATCGTACTGGATGAACTTGTAAAATCCGCTGCAGACGTCGCAAAGCTGGGCATCGGCACCGGCTGCTTCATCAGCTGGGATCCGCGCGTCGTGCTGACCGAATCGGGCTTTCTCAAGAGCCGCCATCTGGACGACAAGGCATCCAGCGGCATACTGCTCGCACTGGCAAAAGCAATTGCAGACGGCGCGCTGACGCCCGAACGCAGTGTTGACATCATATTCACGGTTCACGAAGAAGTCGGACACGGTGCCGCACCGATGTGCCACGGCAACTATGAGGAAATGCTGGCAGTAGATATGGGCTGCGTGGGCGATGATCTAAGCTGTGATGAAACGATGGTATCCATCTGCTGCAAGGATTCGGGCGGTCCCTACAACTATGATATGGTCAGCCGCCTGATTCGTTTGGCAGAGGAAAACGAGATCGGTCATGCCGCAGATATCTACCCCAGCTATGGATCGGATACCGGTGCTGCCATGAGAAGCGGTCTGGATGCACGTCATGCGCTGATCGGACCAGGCGTATTTGCCTCGCACGGCTATGAGCGCACCCATGTAAAGGGCATCGAAAATACCTTCCGACTGGTATGTGCCTATGTAAGCGAGCCCGTCCAAGAATAAGTATTGATTCAGAGAGGGATAATCCCATTTTTTGAAGAGTACGCCGAGATCGTGATCGAGCATTTCACCGCAAGAGTGTATGATCTCTTTTCAAACCATCTCCCAAAGGAGCCAAATTATGAATATCCGCAAATCAATCTCCGATCTGATTGGCGCAACACCGCTGATGGAGCTATGCAATGTCGAACGCGAATGCGACTTGAACGCATCGTTGCTGGCGAAACTGGAATATCTCAATCCGGCAGGCTCAGCAAAAGATCGAATCGCGCTCGCCATGCTCAACGATGCCGAAGCACGCGGTCTTATCAAGCCGGGTGCGGTCATTATTGAGCCGACCAGCGGCAACACCGGCATCGGTTTGGCAGCGGTGGCAGCGTCGCGCGGCTACCGTGTGATTTTGACCATGCCCGATACTATGAGTCAGGAGCGCATCAGCCTGCTGCGTGCCTACGGCGCAGAACTGATACTCACCGAAGGCGCGCGCGGCATGACCGGCGCCATCGAAAAAGCTGCTGAGCTTGCCAAAGACATTCCCAACAGTTTCATCCCCGGTCAATTCGTAAACCCCGCAAATCCTGCCGCCCATTTCTCCTCCACCGGTCCCGAAATCTGGAAAGATACTGATGGAAAAGTAGATATTTTCGTTGCCGGCGTAGGTACGGGCGGCACGTTAAGCGGCGTAGGCAGATATCTCAAGGCACACAATCCCAACGTAAAAATCGTTGCCGTTGAGCCGAAAAGCTCTCCTCTGCTCTCTGCGGGCAGAGCAGGCGCACATGGGCTGCAGGGCATCGGTGCAAATTTTGTGCCCGATACGCTCGACCGCACGCTGATCGATGAGATCGTCACCATTTCCGAAGAAGAATCCTACGCCGCCGGACGCATGATCGCCCATAAGGAAGGCATTTTGGTAGGCATCACCTCGGGTGCAGCGGTTTCGGCCGCCGTAAAGCTGGCTCGCAGAGAGGAAAATGCCGGAAAGCTGATCGTGGCACTTCTGCCCGACACCGGAGACCGCTATCTCTCCACGCCCATGTTTGCCGAATAAATCCATTTGATTTATAAATATTTGGTTTATGAAAAGGAGGTATTTTCCCATGTCCAATCCCGTACGCATTGGTCTGGTGGGGCTGGGTCGCGCAGGCTGGGGTATGCACCTCAAGGAGCTTGCCGACAAGACGGACAAATTTGTATTCGTTGCTGCCTGCGAACTGATCGAAGAGCGCCGCGAAGCGATGCAGCAACGCATTCCCGGCTGCCGTACCTATGAAAAGATCGAGGATATGCTCGCTGATCCGAATGTTGAACTGGTGTCCATCGCAACCCGTTCATGCGATCACTTTGCCCATGCAAAGCTGGCGCTGCAGGCAGGCAAGGATGTGCTGATCGAAAAGCCGATGAGCATGACCTACGAGCAGGCAGCAGAACTCAAGCGTCTGAGCGAAGAGGACAATACCTGCGGTACGCTGTATGTGCGCCACAATCGCCGCTTCGAACCGGATTTCCTGTTTGCCAAGGAGCTGATCGCCTCGGGTAAGCTGGGCAGAGTATATGAGATCAAGCTGGCGCGCAACAGCTATCAGCGCCGCGACGACTGGCAGACCCTCTCACAGTTCAGCGGCGGTCAGACCCTCAACTGGGGACCTCACATCGTCGATCATTCGCTGCGCTTCATCGGCGGCGAACCCAAGGAAATCTTCAGCTATCTGGATCACGTTGCCGCAGGCGGCGACTGCGACGACCACATCAAGATTCTGTTCAAGGGCGAAGATCTGATCGTAGACATGGAGATCAGCGGCGGCTGCGCCCTGCCCGTACCCGAATACATGATCTACGGCACAAAAGGCGCCTGCACCATCACTCAGGGCAAGGCTCATCTGAGATACATCGATCCCGAGCAGCAGCTCGCCCCCGTCATCTCCGATCCGGGCACGCCCGTTCAGTCCTTCGGCAAGAGCAACACCTTCAAGTCTGCAGAAGTCATTAACTGGATCGAGGAGGATATCTCCATTCCGCAGACCCGTCTGGATGAAATGTGGGGCTATCTGTACGAAAGCATCCGCTGCGGCAAACCCTTCCCCATCACCCTCGAAGAAGCCGCGGGAGTTCTCAAGGTTATTGATGATGCCAAGAAGGCAAGTAAGTTCCACTGACACAACTATAGAACAAGGAGAGATATATATGAAAATCGGCGTTGCAGATTACGGCATGAACGTATGGTATGGCGGACAGTATGATTATATCGACCGCGTGGCGCAGCTTCGCGCCATCGGCTTTGACGGCATCGAGCGCGTATATGCGCAAACCGAAGCACAGGCTCTGTATACTGCGGCAAACGTACGCCGTCTGGGCGGCGACTTCGCCACCTGTCTGGGTCCCACGGTAGAACTTTCCCTGCAGTGGACGGCTGCCTTCGGCAAGGAATATATGTGGGTCAACGTAGGCGCAAAGGATTTCGATACCTACTGCCGTCAGGTAAACTATCAGGTTGAAGCGGCTGCCAAATGGGGCGTAAAAGTTGCCGTTCACAATCATCTGGGACAGACTGTTGAAACTCAGGAACAGCTCGACGAGTTTATGAAGCGCTGCCCCGGCGCATATCTGCTGCTGGATGCCGGTCATCTGGCGGTTGCAGGCGGCGATGTTCTGAAAACTGCCGAAATGTACTATGATCGCATCGCTGCCGTACACGTCAAGGGCTGGCAGATGACCAATCCCGATGCACCCAGATGGAACGACCGCGGCTATTTCTGCGAGATCGGCGGCGGCAATTTCCCCGTTCCGAATGAAGAACTGATTAAGTATCTCGTCAGCCGCGGCTACGATAAGTGGCTGATGATCGAGCACGACACCCACAAGCGCGATGCTCTCGCCGACCTCAAGCTCAGCCGCGAACGCATCGCTGTGCTGGGAGCATAATATCATGTGCCGCACATACTATGTAGACGGCATTTCAGGCAGCAGCAGCCAGAACGGTCTTTCTCCCCAAACTGCCGTTTCAAGCTGGCGCGATCTTGATATCCAGCCGGGCGATCACCTGCTGTTTCGGCGCGGCTCGTTTTTCCGCGATGCGCTGGAACTGCCCGTGATCGGTACAGAGAACGCACCCATGTACTGCGGCGCCTACGGCGAAGGCGAACAGCCGGTATTCTGCGGCTCGGTCAGCGCAGCCGATCCATCCAAATGGGTCGAAATCCGCAAGAACATCTGGGAATACACCGAGGCACTCTCCAGCGAGCCGGGCAATGTGATCTTTGAGGAAAACAAATGCGGCGTGCTGGCGTGGGAGGAAGCCGACCTTAACGCCCCCGATCGATGGCACTACACCGCCATTGCGGGCGATATGCCGCGCCGCTTCATTCCGGGCAGATTCCTGATGTACTCCGTCGGAAACCCTGCCCGAAACCACAGTTCCATCGAAATCGCGCTGTACGGCTGCCGCCACATGGTCTCCTGTCGCGAAAATGCCGTCTTTGAGGACATCGCATTCATCAACGGCGCAGTTCACGGCTACGGAGACACCCACGTTAAAAACGTCACCTTCCGCCGCTGTACCTTCCGCATGATCGGCGGCATCGTATGGAGCAAACCGCTAAAGATCCGCTTCGGCAACGGTATCGAATGTTGGAACAGCGGAGAAAATGTGCTGGTGGAAAACTGCCTGTTCGATCAGGTATACGATTCCTGCGTGACCCATCAAGGGCCGGGCGAAGATGCCGGACTTGCCGTAAACGTGCGCTACATCGGCAATACATTCAAAAACTACGGCATGGCGGCATATGAGGCGCGCGACAAGATAGGCATTGATGTGCGGTTTGAAAATAACGTCTGCATAGGCGCCGGCGAAGGTTTTTCGCTTCAGGATGAAGTGCCGCCGCGCCGTTCGGAAATCTGGCCTCAGCCGATGGGACATCATGTATTTATCTGGCGTATGCCGCATGGCACTAACGGCGGACGCATCACCATCTGCGACAATGTTTTCTCCTCCGTTCCGTACGGTGCCGCCGTTTACTCCATCGTCAGTCCCGAAGCCGAAGCACAGTTTATCCGCTGCGGCAATGTGTACGAAAAAGAAAAAGGTCTGCTCGTTCGCTGGGGCGGCAAAAATTACAGCGCCGAAGAACTGATCGAGCGAAATCCCGATCAGGTGTAAATCCATCAAAAAAGTACCTGCATTTCCGAAAAAATGCAGGTACTTTTTTGATCGTATCAATTATTCCACAATTTCAAACGGTTTTTCTTCATTCCATCGATAGAGCTTTACATCAGTATACCAGCCGTTTTCGTTTCTTCCGTCTTTCGAGAAATAATAGGTGCCGTCTGCAAAGGAATACATACCGGTGGTTCCATAGGGGAAATACCATCCATATATGCCGCTTGCCTCATGATGCAGACCCATTTTTGCCAACTGCAGCACTTCGCCCTCCTCATCCAAGCCTTTCAGCTTCTGTCTGACGGGCGCCTTGCTGCCGTCCACGGCGAAAAACTTATGGTTGGGATACTGCTCTTTGCTGCCGCGATATACCGCCATCAAAATAGTATCGGTATGGGCATCATACTCGAGATTCTGCACGCCGTAGTTGGTGTTTCCGGTGTACACAAACAGCTTCTTCATAGGCATTTCCGGTCCGCTTCTGTGCATGGCGCTCTGCTCAAGCGGCTGCGCATACTTATCCCAATCGGCGATATCATAACAGAGGATCACCTGATGATCGTTGTCGATGCGCGAATTATCTCCATATACGCCATAGGCAACGAACAGATACTTTTTCTCCTCCCCACTTCCGGGCATGGGCGCAAAGGTGGTTCCGTCAATGCCGCTGCAGCCGTAGCGATGTTCCACCTGCCGTCCGTTATATTCAACAGTCGCCTTGAAATCGTCCACTACTTCTTTGAGATATACCGTTTTCATCACACCGTCGGTCGTGGCATCCATGCCTACACGGTTGATCTTGTCCACGTCAAACACGGCAATATAGAAGGCATCCTCGATCTGCGCGCTGCTGCCCAGATACTTGAGAATACTCTTGCCGATAGCATCATTTTTGTATTCGAGGGATCCGTATACCTTGCCGTCTGCCTCGTTAAAGGCGATGCAGCCCAGATGTCCCAGCAATCCTTTCGCCGTGCCGATCAAATTACCCTGAAGATCGGTCTTGACCAGCTCGGTCGTGAAGGAATAGTAGATATACTTATGCTCGGTATCCACGGCAATGCCCTGACAATGACCGCCTTTCCAATATCCAGAAAAAATATTTTGAGGAATCACAGTATTCATGCTGCTCTCTCCTTTCCAAATCTATTGATATTATAACAGAGGCGACGGTAAAAATCTATTCAAAAACAAATTTACCGTCGGATGTCATCAATATTCGACGGTAAATTTCATTCGTTTATTCGTACAGAGGGAAATCCTTGCACAAGGTGAGTACCTTCTCGCGCACCTCATCGATCACTGCCTCGCCCTTTTCGATCACATCCGCGATCAGATCGGCAATGATGACCATTTCCTTTTCCTTCATGCCTCGGCTGGTAACGGCAGGCGTACCTACGCGGATACCGCTGGTCACGAAGGGAGAGAGTGTTTCAAAGGGAATGGTGTTCTTGTTCACGGTGATGTTTGCCCGGACCAGCATCCCTTCCAGCTCCTTGCCGGTCACGCCGGTACCGGTCAGGTCAAGCAGCATCAGATGATTATCGGTGCCGCCGGATACCAGCTTCACGCCCCGCTGATTGAAGGTTTCAGCCATGGCACGAGCATTGAGAATAATCTGGTGCTGATATTCACGGAAGGCAGGCTGCATGGCTTCGTGCAGACATACCGCTTTACCGGCGATGACGTGCATCAGCGGACCGCCCTGCGTGCCGGGAAAGATGCCCTTGTCGATCGCTTTGGCAAACGATTTTTTGCACAGGATCATGCCGCCCCGAGGACCTCTTAATGTCTTGTGAGTGGTCGTAGTCACTACATCGGCATATTCAACGGGATTGGGATGCTCGCCTGCCGCCACCAGACCGGCAATGTGCGCCATATCCACCATAAACAGCGCCCCCACCTCATCGGCAATGGCACGGAATGCAGCAAAGTCGATTACTCTGGGATACGCCGATGCACCTGCCACAATCAGCTTGGGCTTGACTTCAAGGGCAAGGCGGCGCAGCTCGTCGTAATCGATTTTCTCATCCTTTTCGCTCACGCCGTAAGGAACGATATTAAAATATTTGCCCGACATATT
>CAZYQB010000081.1:0-8376 GCA_964649595.1 uncultured Oscillospiraceae bacterium
CTACAGAATTGGTCACGCAGAATATGGTTAACAGTTATCATGTCCTGTTTGAAAAAGTGCTGGAAATTAAGGAACTTTTTGAAATCATTCAAATGGCGGGGATGGTCGATAAATTCCAAATAGCTGTAAACGAGAAATACATTCAGGCGATTGATGCGAATTCTCCCGAAGCATATTACAGGGTACTGTCGTGGATCGGCTCTATCTTCAACATCATTTTTGGATGGATACAGCGAGAAAATCGGGAGACGCCAGAACAAATGGCGCATATTTGCAGCCGCTTCCTGAGCGAAGAAGAGTGGCGCATTGGTTCGGGGATCAGGTGGAACGCATCTGCGAACTATTTGATAACACAGAAATGAGAAAAGAGGAACAGTATGATTTCTATCGATCAATTTTACGATGTCGAAAGCATCCATGAGCGTACCTACCGCATTGACGAAAAAGGAGCTGCCAACTGTTATTTGGTAATTGGCGACGAAAAAGCCCTGCTGATCGATGCCTGCTGGGGCGCAGGAGACCTGTACGGGTGCGTCAGGCAGTTGACTGACAAACTCATGATCGTGGCTATGACGCACCGTCATCCGGATCACACCGGCGGTGCACACCAGTTTGGCGACTTTTTCGCCCATGAGAAGGACAATACCCTGTTCAACAGAACTCTGGAGCTTCCGATCCTGAATAAGCTGGCAATTATGCGTTCCGGCGGAAAAGTCCGGAAATCAAAAAAGATCAAGGCTATCCCGATGAAGGATGGGACGATTTTTGACCTTGGCGGTCGCAGAATCGAAGTCAGATCCGTTCCCGGACATACCGCCGGTTCGGTTGTATTCATAGACCATGAAAGCAAACTCCTCTTTACGGGTGATAATGTGAATCCACATCTTTGGATGCATCGCCCCGGGGCTGTTACCTTGGAGGAGTGGATGGACAGTGCAAAGCTGATCCTCAGCTACATTGAGCAGGGCTATACCGCCCATACCGGTCATGGCAGCGGTGTTCAAAGCAAGGAGCAGGTGGAAACTCTATATCGCTGTGTGCGGGAGATCATCGAGAAGAAACGCAGCGGTCAGCTGACCAAGACCGATAATCCCTATCCGAAAAAGGACGGCGAGGTGGAAATTCGCTTCAATATCAAGAAGATTACCAAGGTCTGACCGTATCAAATCCCCAATATTCTGACATAGAATATAAATGACCGCTTAGGTTTTCTTTGCAGAGAGCGAGTGGGAATAAGAAAAGTCTGTTGATCTTGTTTTATGATAAAAGATCTGCTGCGGAATCAAAAAAGTTCTGCGGCAGATCTTTTTGCTTGTTTCGATCTGATGAAGAATACCTTGTTTGTGCAGCTGGTCATGAGAAATAAACGGCATATAATCCATTTAAAATGGCAAGCCGACGGCTATTTTTTGACAATATCTGGAAATATAGGTAGACTTTTCTTTCCATTCGATATATAATAAATTATGCGTAGGTATGAGTGGTAGATCGGGCGATTTTGTAGATTTAGGCGCCTTTTGGTCAAGAGATTATGCGGGTAAATAATCTCTACATATATATCCATCAAAAAAAGATCTGCCGCGGAATCGAAAAAATTCTGCGGCAGATCTTTTTGTTTATTTTGTTGTGATGAAGAACAGCTTGAGTGTGTTGGCTTTGTATGGTCAGCCGGAAGTGGGGGCATTGAACATGGAAAAGAAACAGACAGAGGAACGGCAGATAGAGAAAAAAGCGGCGAAAAAAGAGCAGGTCGGTGAAAAGCAGACTGCGAAGAAGGCGGACGGCGAGAAGGCCGCTGCAAAGAAGTCATCTGTGCAAAAGACAGCCGTAAAGAAGCCGGGCAAGGCGAAATCGTCGCAGAAGGTCTCTGAGAAAATGCAGATGGATGAGAAGCCGAAGAAAAAGAAGCGGCTGAGCAGGAAAAAGCGGCGTGCGCTGCGCAGAAAACGCTTGCGCATGGCGGGTGTTGCCGCGTTGGTCTGTCTGATGCTGCTGGCGGCAGTGTTCTTTATGAAAAACGTCATAATCGGCGGAGCGATCTATCCCCTCTCTGCTGAGAGAATTGATCTGCGCGGTCAGGGATTGAGCAGTACGAATGTGGTTTCCCGAATGACGCAGCTTAATCAGGCGCTGCTCTCAGACAATAACCTTACCGATGTATCGCCGCTGTGTGCCCTTACAAGCTGTGAATATATCGATCTGACCGGCAATCCCGTGACCGACGAAAGCTATGCACTGCTCAAACAGGCGCTGCCAAACTGTCTGATCCTTTGTGAAGCGCAGGATACCACTACCACTGAACTGGTGCTGGGCGGCTATCCTCTGCCGGATGAAAACGCACTGGTGAGTGTGTTTGAATCGCATAAGGCGCTCAAGACGGTGGATCTGCGCGGTACGGATCTGCCGCAGCAGACGGGCACTGCGCTGAGTCTGCGCTTTCCGCATATCACCTTCATCTACTCCTCAGACGATGCAGCAAATGAGCTGATAATTACTTTGGATGATTCAGCCGATGCCGCACAAGCGCTGCAGCGCGCTGCGGATTCGGTGCGCGTTACCGTGACCGGCTGCGTGTTTACGCCGCAGGAATACCGCGCACTTGCGGCGCAGTTTGCCGCGATGAAAATTGACTGTTTGATCGATCTGTACGGCAATACGCTGGCGATCGATGAGGAGCAGATCGATCTGAGCCGGAGTTGGACAGACGCGGCGCTGGAAGAAGATCTGCGCCTGTTCTCCGAGCTGAAGAGTCTGACCCTTGGCGAGACGATGCCTTCGGAGGCGGCGCGGCTGAAGAGTGCGCTTGGTCTGCAGACGCTGTACTACAGCTATAACGGCTGCCTGATCGCGCCCGAAACCACCCAGATCGATATCAAGGGCGCTTCGGGACTGAATGCTGCCGAGTTCGAACAGCTTTTAAGCGATTTGCCGCAGCTTGAAAAGGTGTTTATGGATACTCCCGATGAGGAGATGCTTGTGTCGGTGCATGAGTATAAGGATCGGGTTCACTTTGTGTATGATATCCGGGCATTTCGTCATGATTTCTCTACCGGAGCGACGAGCATTGATCTGGAAGGACAGGTGAAGGATGCTGATGTCGAGGAGCTTATGGAGCTGATCGATCTGATGCATGATCTTGAGCAGGTGGATATGTATGAAAGTACGCTCAGCTTTGAAAATATGGATCTGCTCTTTGATACCTATCCGGACATTTTCTTCGGCTGGACGTTCAAGATATGCGACAGGCGATATACGATCCGAACGGATATAACGGCGTTCTCCACTCAGCTGGGACAGCCCAGAAACCTGTGGGATGAAGATGACTTTAAGCCGCTGCGCTACTGCAAGAATCTGCAGGCGCTCGATTTGGGACATAACGGTATATGGAGCCTTGACTTTTTGTATGAGCTGCCAAAGCTGAAGGTGCTCATACTGGCGGATAACAATATCTCGGATATTACGCCGCTTGCTTCGCTTACGGGTCTGGAATATCTGGAGCTGTTTATGAACTACCGCGTAGTGGACTATTCTCCGCTGTCAGATCTTGAAAATCTGCTCGATTTAAACATTCGCTGTGAGAATCTCGAACCGCATTCGATCGATATAGAGGACTTTATGCCCATCAAGTCGCTGGAGAGATTGTGGATCAGCAGCGGTCATCTGACCGACGAAGAGGAGCAGCGCCTGCGCGATGCGCTTCCAGACTGTAATATCAGCATTACGAGCAAACATTCTACCTCCAACGGTTGGCGTACGCATAAACGCCATGAGGTGGTTAAGGAAATGTTTGACACTCGGGTATATGTGCCCTTTGAGTGATTTGAATGATCGGAGGTACGCGGTATGGAAGAGAAGCAGACCGTAAAAAAGGTCGCAGGTAAAAAGAAGCTCAGCAAAAAAAAGCTCAGAGCAAAGAGACGTGCGCTGCGCAGAAAGCGTATCCGTCGAATATGTCTATTTGCGCTGGGCTGTGTGTTGGTGCTGTTGGCGGCATTCTTTATGACGAATACCGTGATCGGCGGCAGGATCTATCCGTTGTCCACAGAGAAGATCGACCTGCGTGGACAGGGACTAAGCGGTTTGCGCTCGATTTCGAGATTGACCGAGCTTAACGAAGCGCTGCTGTCGGGCAATCGATTTGAGGATGTATCGCCGCTGAGCTCGCTTACCGAATGTGAATATATCGATCTGACGGACAACCCCGTAAGCAGCGAGAGCTATGCAAAGCTCAAACAGGCGCTGCCCGACTGCCTGATCCTCTGCGAAGCGGAGGATTATACCACCACCGAGCTGGTGCTGGGCGGTCATACACTGCCGGATATGAACTCGCTGGTGCGCGTGTTTACATTGCATAAGGCGCTCAGGACGGTGGATCTGCGCGGCACAGATCTGTCCAAGGAGACGGGCGATGCGCTGTGCGTGCGTTTTCCGCACATCAATTTTATCTACTCGGCAGACGACACAGAAGATACGCTGGTGCTGAATCTTGATTCTCCTATCGATGCCGTGCAGGCGCTGCAGCGCATTTCGGATGCGGCGCACGTCACCATTGCAGGCTGTGCGTTTACGCCCGAGCAGTATCGTGCGCTGGAGACGCAGTTTTCGGAAATGACGCTGGACTGCCTGATCGATCTCTACGGCAATGAGCTGTCGTTCAGCGCGGAAGAGATCGATCTGAGCCGAAGCAACACCGATGATGCCTTGGAGGAATATCTAAGGCTGTTTCCCCTTCTCAAAAAGCTGACCGTCGGCGAGATGCTGCCTTCGGAGGCGGCGCGGCTCAAGAACGCACTCGGTCTGGAGACACTCTTGTACAGTTATAATGGATACAGCATCGCTCCGGAAACCACCGAGATCGATCTGCATGGAGCCGAGGGACTCAACGCTTCGGAGCTGGAGCTGCTGCTGGATGATCTTCCACGGCTTCAGACCGTTTTGATCGGTCAGCCCGACGAGCAGATGCTGTCGGTCATCATAGGCAGTATTGACCGGGTCCATTTTATCTATGAGGTGACTGCGTTCGGGCAGACCTTCTCCACGGCGAGCACGGTCATCGATCTGGGCGATGCCGTTACCGATGATAATGTTCATGAGCTGACTGCGCTGCTGGGACAGATGCCTGCGCTTGAAGAAGCGTTGATGTATGAAAGCACGCTCAGTCAGGAAAACATGGATATGCTCTTTGACGGCAATCCGGATGTGTTCTTTGGCTGGACGATCAAGATGTGCCGAAAGAAATATGTTGTTCGCACAGATGCGGAGGCTTTCTCTACCAAGATCGGCGCGCCGATGAATTACTATACAGAAAAAGATCTGTATCAGCTGCGATACTGTACCCGACTGCAGGCGCTCGATCTGGGTCACAACGCCATCAAGGACATGAGCTTTTTGGGCAGTCTCAAGCAGCTCAAGCTGCTGATCTTGGCAGATAATGATATCAGGGACATTTCGACCATAGCGCAGTTTGAGGAACTGGAATATCTGGAACTGTTTATGAACTATGATATTACGGATTTCTCTCCCCTGTCGAATCTTCCGCTGAGACATCTGAATATACGCTATTGCGGGGATAGGAATGATAAGGTCAAGGCAGATGCCTTCCTGAGCATTACAACGATGGAGAGGTTCTGGGCTTCGGAGCGCTACTTCAGATCGGAAGGCGTAAGTCAGTTGAAGAATGCTCTGCCCGATTGCGAGATCAGCGTTACCTCCAACTATTCTACCGAAAACGGCTGGCGCGAGACCGATGTATATCCCGTGGTTGTGCGGATATTTGATACGGGCAAATACGAGCCGATTCCCTAAAAAAAGACTTCAAGATCAGGTTCCGACGAAAATAAATTGTCGGAGTCTGATCTTTTTATGCTGCGGTTGACAGCAGAATTATTGCATAGTATGATGTAAAGAAGAGAATATCAAAAAATGTCAAACCATTTGGAGGTGGATCGCATGAACGGGATCAAGCGTATGCTGGCGGCACTGCTGCTTTCGGGTATGCTGGTAGTTCCTCCTCAGCCTGCGCCCGACGCAAATGTGTATATTGAGGTGGAAGTGCAGCATTCCGAGATGTATATTCCCGATCTGGCTGTAGAGGATGTGATCGTATATTTCAACGAGGTCTGTCTGGACAGCGAATTTACCGACAGCGGAGATCCGAGCGTGATTCAAAAGTGGATGGTGCCCATCTGCTACGAACTGTATGGAGACTATACGCAGCAGGATGAAGCGGTGATCGAGAAATTTGAAAACTGGCTCGATCAGCTGGAAGGTTTTGCGGGTATGGCGCGCAGCCCTTCGCCGGAGCAGACCAACATGAGGATCTATTTCTGCACGCAGGATGAGATCGTAGATCGGCTGGGTGAAAATTTTGTCTGGTCGGATGGCGGTGTGACCTACTGGTATGAAGAAAATCAGATATACGATGCCATTATCTGCTGCAGAAACGACATCGACCAGTATCTGCGCAATTCCGTACTGCTGGAGGAGCTGTACAATTCGCTCGGTGCGGTGCAGGATACTCAGCTTAGAGAGGACAGCATCATCTATCAGGTGTTTTCTCAGCCGCAGGAAATGACCGAGGTGGACGAATTGATCCTTAGGCTGCTGTATCATCCGGATATGCTCTGCGGCATGAACGCCGGGCAGTGCGAAGAGGTCATCCGAAAGCTGTATTACTGAAAAAATAAAATCAGCGTATTTGACGAAGGTGAACGAAAATGTTTTGTGTGTCTCCGTCTGCGTTTTAAGCAAATATGTGTTGAAGCAGCGCATAAAACACGCTATACTCAAGGCAGCATTTTTACATCGGGAGGACGTTATGCAGATCTCAGACAAGCGCGCATTGGGCAGAAAAATGTATATCATCGAGGCGGCAGCCGAATACCTCATCAGCATACTGGTCAGCGGCTCATTTCTTGCCACCATCACCGCCGAGCTGGGAATGTCGGACAGCCTGACCGGCATACTCTCTGCGGTCATATCGCTGGGGTGTCTGTTTCAGCTTTTATCGATGGCGTTTCATCCGCGGCGCAGCAAGCGGTTCGTCATCATACTCAGCGTGGTCAATCAGCTGTTGTTCTCGCTTTTGTATATCATTCCGCTGACTGCGCTTTCACAGGGCGTAAAGACCGCGCTGTTCGCGGCGGCGGTGTTTGCGGCGTATCTGGTTTATTATATCGCGCATCCTAAAAAGATCACATGGATGATGTCGATGGTGGATGAACACAGCCGCGGACGCTTTACCTCGCTCAAGGAAGCGGTATCGCTACTCTCGGGCATGGTCTTTTCCTACGGTATGGGCGTTGTAGTGGACAGCTTTTCGGAAAAGGGCAGCTTAGGTACGGCGTTTTTGATCTGTATCGGTGCGATCGCAGTGTTTACGGTGGTGCATACGCTCTCCATGGTGTTTACCGCCGATCAGCTCAGCGATCATCCGGCAAAGACCGATCTTAGGGAGAGCATCCGTCAGACGCTCGGCGATAAAAAGCTGCTCGGTGTCATCGTGTTGTTTGCGTTCTATAATATCGCAAACTACTCTTCCCGCCCGTTTTACGGAGCCTATCAGATCAATGATCTGGGCTTCAGCCTGCAGTTTATCTCTATACTGAGCATCGCCAGCAGCCTGCTGCGCATTGCCGCCTCGATCTTCTGGGGAAGATATGCCGACAGAACCTCTTTTTTGAATATGATGAGCAAATGCCTGCTGTTTGTGCTTTTGAGCGATGTGTGCATCATGCTTGCCGTGCCCTCAAACGGAAGGGTCATGTTTACGGTCTACTATCTGCTCACCGGCATCGCACAGGGCGGCATCAACAGCGCTCTGATGAATATCATATTCGACTGCGTGCCGCATGAGAGGCGGTCGGATTCGCTGGCGGTCTGTCAGGCAGTGTCAGGCGTGATCGGCTTTGTGACCACGCTTGCCGTAAGCCCGCTGATCTCGCTGATCCAGAGCAGCGGCAATCGCTTTATGGGAATGAGCGTATATGCTCAGCAGGTTACCGCAGGCATCAGCTTTGTGTTCATTGTATTTACGCTGCTGTATGCGCGAAGATACAGATCGAAGGCATAAAGCAAACGCATTTAAAAAACATTGAGCCGGACAACCCTTTTTCGGGGCTGCCCGGCTCGAATCATTTAAGGCGGATCAGATAATTGAGTGTATCAATAGTTTTCCTCGTGGATCTCGAAATATGCCTTGGGATGGGCGCAGGTGGGACAGATATCGGGCGCAGCGGTGCCTACCATGATGTGACCGCAGTTGCGGCACTCCCAAACCTTGACCTCGCTCTTGGCGAATACTTCTGCCATTTCGATGTTCTTGAGCAGGCGGCGATAGCGTTCCTCATGATGTTTTTCGACGGCGGCGACCAGACG
>CAZYQB010000082.1:0-8365 GCA_964649595.1 uncultured Oscillospiraceae bacterium
TCCCTTGTAAACTGCAGCGATGCGCCCATCGAAATGGACATTACCGGCTGCTTTCAACCTGCACTGGCACATGAGGCAGATTACACGGCGCATCCGGTATTTCAGAATCTGTTTCTTGAAAGCTCGCATCCGGCAGAACGCACCATCTGCCTGCGCCGCCGACCGCAGGTAAACGGTCAGCGCAATCCGATCCTGATCTATCAGGCGTGCAGCTCATCTGATACATCCGTCAGCTTTGAGACCGATCTGAGCCGCCTGTGCGGACGCGAACGGCTGATGTGCAACATCGGCGCACTGCCCGACAAACTTTCAAACACCGTCGGAAACGTACTTACCCCCTGCTGCGCCCTGCGCCTGACGTTCACCCTGCCGCCGCGCAGTGAACAAATACTCTGCTTTGCTGCGGCATTGATCGACGAGGAAAGCATGGGCACGTTCATCGAGCGCCATTCCACACTGCAAAGTGCCCAGCGTGCAATAGAACTGTCCTGCACGCAGTTTCGGGAGCTGCTGAGGTTTCTCTCGCTTTCCACCGGAATGCACCATCTGCTTCAAAGAGCCGCCGCGCTGCTGCTCTATCCGCGTCTGCACGCACCCGTTCTGTCCGAACCACCGCAGCAGGATATTCGGCGCAGTCAACTGTGGGCACTGGGCATTTCAGGCGATCTGCCCATCATACTGGCGCACGCAGAAAAAGCCGGAGAGCTTCAGCCCATACGGGAATTGATTCAGGCGCATGAATTCTACCGATCCATGGGCATCGCCTGTGATCTGGTACTCATCAACGATCACGGAAACGACTATGAGCAGCCGGTACGCGACCGCCTTCACGATCTGATCTCAGGCAGCCATCTGTGCGGCGCAATTTCTGCACCGGGCGGCGTTTATCTGCTGGACGGGCAGGCATTGCCCGATGAGATGCTCGATCTGCTGCATTGGGCAGCATCCTTTGTGATCCATGCCTCTGCCGGCACACTGAGCGCCCAGTTAAACACTGCACTGAATACGACATCCTCTCCGCTGCCCATGCTGAATGTGCCGCTGTCATACACCGATCTAACAGAACTTCCCCCAAACACTGCCGCATATAACGGCTTTGGAGGATTTATCCCCGAAGGCTATTCCATCAATCGCTTTCCTACCCCTGCGCCGTGGTGCAATATACTCTGCAACGCGCATTTCGGCTCTATGATTACCGAACGCGGCGGCGGCTTTATATGGCATGAAAACAGCCGAAATGGGCGCATCACACCCTTCGACAACGATCCCATGCAGGAGGGCTGGGGCGACCTGCTGCTGATCTCTACCGGCAGCGGTAATATCTGCGCCTCGGCATATGCCGCATCGCGTACCACACATTCACCGGGCAAGAGCATATTTGAAGGCGGCAATAAGGATTTTTCGTGGGAGCTTACGCAGTTTGTGGATAAAGAGCTGCCGATCAAATGCCACCATCTGAAAATCAGGGCACACAAGAAACTCTCTGTGAAAATACAGGCACGGATGGATCTTATCATGAACGTAAGCAGAAGCGCTGCTTCGCTCACCGCACGCGGCTTTGATCATGGACTTTTATGGGCGCGCGGCGAGGTTGGTATAATGGCGTTCGCCTGTTTTGACGACGCCGCCTTTCAAAAGCTCAGCCGCATGGAGAAGGGACTTCTCACCACACCGCTTCAATTGCTGCCCGATGAAGAAAAGTGCATCGATCTGCTCATCGGTGCTGAAAAAGACATCTGCGAAATACAATCGCTGCTCGCGCACTGGCGCAGCACGGGCGGAAGTCAAGCACATCTCCGAGACACGCTTTTAAACTGGCAGCAGCTTCTTTCCCGAATTTCGATCACAACACCACATCCGCTGCTCGATCAGATGGTCAATCAGCACCTGCCCTATCAGACCATATGCGCCCGGATTTACGGACGCGCCGGATTTTATCAGGCAGGCGGCGCATTCGGCTTCAGGGATCAGCTGCAGGATATGCTATGTATGCTACTCATCGAGCCAGAGATGGTACGCCGCCATCTGCTCCTGTGCGCCGCGCATCAGTTTGAATCGGGCGACGTACAGCACTGGTGGCATCCGGAATACACCGGCGTGCGCACACATATCAGCGATGATCTGCTGTTCCTGCCCTATGTGACTGCAGAGTATATACAGACCACCGGCGACAAAGGCATACTCGATGCTGCTATCCCGTTTTTGAAGGATATAGACATTCCCGAAGGTCATGAGAATCGATACGCAGAAGCGCAGCCATCTGAGGAGATCGCCTCCCTTCACGAACACTGCCTGCGCGCCATCCGCCGGGCCCATCAAACGGGTACCCATGGTCTGCTGCTGATGGGCAGCGGTGACTGGAACGACGGCATGAACCGCGTAGGACACAAGGGCAGCGGCGAAAGCATCTGGCTGACCGAATTTATGATCGTAGTGCTCGAAAAATACTTGCTTTTGTGCGATGCGGATACTCAGGCGGAATTTTCGCGCCTTGCCAGCCAGCTCCGTGAAGCCATCGAACTGCACGGCTGGGACGGGAAGTGGTATCGGCGCGCCTATATGGATGATGGAACTCCGCTGGGCAGCGCCCAAAGCAGCGGCGGCTGCCGCATCGACTCTCTATCGCAGAGCTGGGCAGTTCTGGCAGGCTTGAGCCGCGACCGGGTAAAGACTGCCATGAACGAGGTGGAAAAGCAGCTCATCGACCGCAAAAACGGAATCATCAAACTGCTCACACCACCCTTCGACGGAGAAATACTCGATCCGGGCTACATCCGCGGCTATCCTCCGGGCATTCGCGAAAACGGCGGTCAGTACACGCACGCCGCCTGCTGGGTGGTCATTGCACTTGCCGAGCTGGGTTTGGGCGACAAGGCATGGGAAACCTTCGGAATGCTGCTGCCATGCAGCCACTCAAATACCGAAGAAAAGGCACTTCAGTACCGCGTAGAGCCGTATGTGATCGCTGCGGATATCTATGGCGAACCTCCTCACACCGGACGCGGCGGCTGGACATGGTATACCGGGGCAGCAGGCTGGATGGTGCGCGCAGCATACGTTCACCTGATGGGCTTGAAGATCTGCGGAAAACACGCTACTCTGAACGCTCTGCTGCCGCTTTCGTGGGATGAAGCAAGCGTCACACTGCGCATCGGCAGATCGGTATATATACTGACCGCCCGAAGAAGCTGCGGCTCTGCCCTGCTCGACGGCGCACCGCTTTCTCCAGAAGGCGTGGCACTGGTGGATGACGGTCTGATTCATCAGGCGATATTTCCGATCCGAAAAGCATAAAAAGACGGACAGGTGAAGCATCATAAAATGCTTTCCTGTCCGATTTGAAATGTTCAAAGAAATTGCGAACTCCCGCAGTCACCTTCTCTCGCCATGCAGCGAACCGCCCGTGACTGCTCCCTCATTGAAAGAACCTTAATAATCTGAAAAAATCAGCTCATGCGCTCCTGCATCGTGAAGGTCAATGGTTTTTCCGTTCCATTCAATGCTGCACTTCCGTACATCTTCGGGAATATCCAGATACACATTCAAGCCGCCATCCGTCTTTTCGGCGCGGACGAAAATCTCACCGTTTGGCGTGGGAACATTTGCTTCCGCCCATTCCAGATCACCCAGTTCGGGACACACATGAATTACTTCGAATCCGTCAGACTGAATCTGCACACCCGTAATCCATCGCGGCAGCAGCCACGCAGGACCAGCCGTCCAGCCATGACAGAGGCTTCCGGGTGCATCGTAATAATGGGTATCGTTCATCTGCGGCGTATCCAATCTCTCCCAGCAGGTCAGGCTGTCCGCATCCAGCATCTTGCCCCATGCCTTGCGAATGTCGGAGATCGCCTGTTCTACATATCCCGTTTTGAACATTGCTTCCAGACGCCATGCCATCGCAAACCCCAGATTGGGCATCAGGCTGCGTACCAGACGTTCCATGCCCTTCGGATCATCCTTTCCTGCGGCAACTGCGCGCGCCGTAACGTGTTGAAGCACGCCGCCGAAATGCTGCTTGAAGCTGTCGATATACTGACCGAAGCGGTTTTCCCTATAATATGTCTCAATGTGATGATCGACCTTTGCCGCCATCTGCTGCGCCCATGCAGAAATATCGCTTTTTTCCACGCGCTGCGCCATCGAATCGAGCGCTCTAAGTGCCATCAGAATTTCAAACAGCAGCGCGCCGCGCGATGTGACCTCCGATTTGGGATTCATATTGCAGTCATACAGCATACTGTAGCGCTGACCCAGTTCGTTCCTTTTCGCGGAATGCGCATCCATCCACCAGTGCGACGGATCTTCAAAATCGATCAGACTGCACAGAAAGCGCGCCGCGCGCTCTGCGCTGCCGATGGTTTCGGGAATGATGCTTTCATCTCCCGTCAGGCGCACATATTCCTCAAGTCCTGCCACATAGTCGCAGACATAGTTCGGAATGACCCAACCGCGCAGGTTATGCGGGATGCCCGGCATATAGCGAATGCCCGATTCGCTGTAGTGCTGATGTCCTCCCGCTTCCCATGAGCAGGCAGGCAGCGCGCCGTTTTCATACTGGCTGTCGCGAATCATCAGCAGACTCTTTCGGGCAAGCGCAGCATCACCAAATGCATACCACGAGCACAGGAAGGTCATGCGGTAATCGCCGATCCACAAAAGACCGTCTCTCTTTACGCCGTCCTCATAGAAATCCTGCATACAGGCGCGCACGGTAGCAGTCGAAATGTCCCAAATGCGGTTGATCCTGTCATCGCTGCAGCAAAAGGAGCCTCTCGGCTTCACTGCCCATCCGCCGCTGATCGCGCGTGCTTCAATCACTTCCACATTCTGTTTACTCTGAACAAATACGCCCGCATACCGAAAGCCACGTCTGCCCTGACTGAGCAGTGTATGCTCACCGGATGCCAGGCTGTATTCGTCTTTAGGCTGTCTGTACCACGAGCAGATATATTCCTCGCGGCGCATGGCTGCATCCGGATCTTCCTCATAAATGAGCGTGACGCGCGCAGACTCAGCGCATTTTACCTTCAACGAAATGCTGCCGACCACTTCCTCATGAAAGTCGATCAGCATGGAGGCTTCGCCTCTTTCGCACAACAGTACCGCTTTCCCTGCGCCAAGGAGCGCATTCGGCATCTTGACGCGCGTCGTACGGTCGATTCTGCAGGGCATGACCAGCCGATAGGTCAGGTTCGGATTCTTCTCAAACACGGATTCGTCCTCCCGATCATTCAAAAAACGGACAGACAGGTGATATGCCTGCCCGTCCGTTCAGGTCAGATATTTCAATCAGTTTTTGCTGCGGATATACTCATCGATGGCTTTGGCAGCATTTTTGCCTGCGCCCATCGCCAGAATAACCGTTGCGGCACCGGTCACGGCATCGCCGCCGGCATATACACCTTCGCGGCTGGTCGATCCGGCTTCATCGCGCACCACGATGCAGCCGTGACGATTGGTCTCAAGACCGGGCGTCGTGGAACGGATCAGCGGATTGGGACTGGTGCCGATGGACATAATCATGGTGTCCACCTCCAACACGAATTCGCTGCCCTTCTTTACGATCGGGCGGCGACGACCGGACGCATCCGGCTCGCCCAACTCCATCTCGACGCACTTCATGCCGCACACATTGCCCTTCTCATCGCCGAGCACCTCAACAGGGTTGGTGAGCGTGCGGAAAATCACGCCTTCTTCGATGGCGTGCTCTACCTCTTCCTTGCGGGCAGGCAGCTCCTCCATGCCGCGGCGATAAACGATATATACTTCCTCCGCGCCCAAACGCATTGCGGAGCGCGCTGCATCCATCGCCACATTGCCGCCGCCTACGACTGCAACCTTTTTGCTCTTTTTGATGGGCGTTGCGCTGCCTTCGCGATATGCCTTCATCAAATTGATGCGCGTGAGATATTCATTGGCAGAATATACTCCCTTGAGACTTTCGCCGGGAATATTCATAAATCTGGGCAGACCTGCGCCGGAGCCGATGAACACCGCTTCATAGCCCATTTCACCGAACAGCTCATCGATGGTCAGCACCTTGCCGATGACCATGTTGGTTTCGATCTTTACGCCCATCGCCTCAAGATTTTCGATTTCCTTATGCACGATCGCCTTGGGCAGACGGAACTCAGGAATGCCGTATACCAGCACGCCGCCTGCGGTGTGCAGTGCTTCATATACGGTCACTTCATAGCCCAGACGCGCCAGATCGCCGGCAGCAGTCAGACCGCTGGGACCCGCGCCCACGATAGCAACCTTATGCCCGTTGCTTTCGGGCTTTTCAGGCTTTGCAGTGCTGTGCTCGCGATGCCAGTCGGCAACGAAGCGCTCCAAGCGACCTATGGCAACCGGCTCGCCCTTGATGCCGCGAACACACTTGCCCTCACACTGATTTTCCTGCGGACAGACTCTGCCGCATACCGCAGGCAGTGCGCTCGATGCAGTCAGCACCTTGTAGGCGCCTTCCATATCCTCCTGCGCCACGCACTTGATAAATGCAGGAATGTCAATCTGCACGGGACACGCAGTGGAACAGGGCTTCTTGGGACAGTTCAGGCAGCGCTTTGCTTCCTCTACCGCCATTTCATAGGTATAGCCCAGCGCCACCTCATCGAAATTGCGGCTGCGCACTGCAGGGTCTTGAGTGGGCATAGGGCACTTTTTCATGCTCATGTTTGCCATATCAGCGCACCTCCTTGTTCAGAAGATTGCAGGATGCCTCGCGCTGATGCGCTTCAAAATCGCGATACATCGCACCGCGACTCATCGCCTCGTCAAAGTCGATCAGATGACCGTCGAAATCGGGACCGTCCACGCAGGCAAACTTGGTCTCGCCGCCCACGGTCAATCGGCAGCCGCCGCACATACCAGTGCCGTCGATCATGATCGGATTCATGGAAACGATGGTCTTGATTCCATATTTTTTCGTCACAGCACATACGAACTTCATCATAATCAGCGGACCGATGGCAATGACCATATCATACTGATTGCCGTCGTTAATCAGCCTTTCGAGTGCTGCAGTAACCATACCCTTTTCACCGTAGCTGCCGTCATCGGTCATCATGCACAGCTTGTCGCTCACCTCGGCAAACTCATTTTCCAGAATGACCAGATCCTTATTTCTAAAGCCTACCACTGAATGGACCTCTGTACCTTTTTCGTGCAGCTTTTTTGCTGTGGGATAGGCAATGGCGCAGCCCACGCCGCCGCCTACCACGGCGACCTTTTTCAGACCCTCCAGCTCGGTAGCTCTGCCCAGCGGACCTACGAAGTCATGCAGACTCTCGCCTTCGTTCAATCGGTTCAGCGCCATAGTGGTCGCGCCGACGATCTGATAGATGATCGTAACCGTGCCTGCTGCGCGGTCGAAATCCGCAATGGTCAGCGGAATGCGCTCTCCGTCCTCATCCACGCGCAGTATGATAAACTGACCCGGTTCGGCTTTTCGGGCGATCAGCGGCGCATGAATGACCATCTTGGTGACGGTCGGGTTAAGCGGCTGCTTTTTGAGAATTGTATACATGGATCGCTCCCCCCATTTCAAAAGGAATCACCGCATAGCTTTGCGGTCAGACTCTGAAGGTTTCAACGAAATATATTTTCACACCGAAAATATGCTGTCAATTGTAGCACACCTTTGTTAAGAAAACAATAATTTTTGACATCTGCCATCAATACTTCCTTTACCGGGGAAATATTTGCGCTTTGTCGGCAGCATATTCGTCTCCGCCCCAAAAAGTTACCTATAAATAGCGGAGGGCTCGCCAAATATTACTTTACAGAGTTAAGTATTTCCACTACAATATCCACATAACAGTTGCAATATCTTGAGCAAATCGAATTACATAATTACATAGGATGTGAACGGATATGTTTGTCGTTATTGTCAATCCCGCTGCCGGCGGCGGAAGTGCCACCCGCGCCTGTCAAGATATTTGCCGCCTTTTGCGTGAGCGCAGTATCACCTATCGGATCGAAAATACCGTTTATGCCGGTCATGCCACCGAGCTGGCAAAAAATGCCGCCTCTTCCGGCTGCAAAGCCATCATTGGCGTAGGCGGCGACGGTACGCTTTCCGAAATCGTAGGCGGTTTGGTGGAAAAAGCAATCCCTCTTTATTTCGCCCCCTGCGGCACCGGTAATGACTTTGTGCGTGTACTCTCTCTGCCCGCTGATCCCGTAGAAGCAGTCCGCGTGCAGCTGGACAGCAAGCAGACTCATCTTGACATGGCATCGGTCAACGGCAAGGGCTTTTTAAATGTCGCAGGAACCGGCTTTGATGTGGATGTGTTGCGTGAGGTCACCCGCTTCAAGCACGTCGGCAAGGGACTTCTGCCCTATCTGCTCGGTCTTA
>CAZYQB010000083.1:0-8348 GCA_964649595.1 uncultured Oscillospiraceae bacterium
ATCTGCATTTTCGTGTTTACAGGTGTCGTCGACGCCTGAATTACATGCCGTAGCGCTTCTTGAAGCGATCGACACGTCCGCCGCTGTCAACCAACTTCTGCTTACCAGTGTAGAAAGGATGGCACTTGGAGCAGATATCCACGCGCAGTTCCTTCTTTACCGAACCGGTCTCGAAGGTCTCGCCGCAAACACAACGTACAACGGCTTTGCCGTAGTTGGGATGGATCTTCTCTTTCATTGATTCTCACCTCACTTGCACAATGCAAAATGTATTATAGCACGTCAATTTCTGAAATGCAATGCTATTTTGTAAATTTTACGTTTAAGTCTATATTACAATCAAATTCTTCCTTTGGGCAGCATATAGCCTTCTTTTTCCCAGCTGCCGATCAGGGCTTTGAGCCGATTGATAAAAACCTGATTGTCGGACGTTTTTTCAAGCATTCCGATAAGCTGTTCCGCATTGTCTGCGGTATTTCCACCGGAGAGCATACGGCGCATCAACAGCACACCCTCCTGTTCTTCAGCAGTAAGCAGCAGATCCTCTCGCCGCGTGCCCGATCTAATCATATCGATTGCCGGAAAGATTCTCTTTTCAGAAAGCGAGCGATCCAGATGCAGCTCCATATTGCCTGTGCCCTTGAATTCCTCATATATGATATCATCCATCCTGCTGCCCGTATCCACCAGCGCCGTGGCAATGATGGTCAGGCTGCCGCCGTTTTCAATATTTCGCGCCGCCCCGAAAAATCTTTTGGGCTTATGCAGCGCGCCCGGATCGATACCGCCTGAAAGCGTTCGTCCGGTCGGAGGAATCACCAGATTGTATGCGCGTGCCAGACGGGTGATCGAATCGAGCAGTATTACGACGTCTTTTCCGTGCTCCACCAACCGCTTGCTGCGCTCCAATACCATCTCGGCAACTCGCGTGTGATTTTCCGGCAGCTCATCAAACGTAGAATAGACCACCTCGCCCTTGATAGAACGCTGCATATCGGTCACTTCCTCCGGACGCTCGTCGATCAGCAGCACGATCAAATGGATGTCCGGATAGTTTTCGGTAATGGCATTTGCGATCTTTTTAAGCAGAACCGTTTTGCCTGCCTTGGGCGGAGACACGATCAAGCCTCTTTGCCCTTTGCCGATGGGCGCAATCAAATCGAGCGCACGCAGCGCAAGATCTTTTTCATTGTCTGAATTCTCCAGCCGGATACGCTCATCGGGATAAATTGGCGTCAACTCGTCAAATCCTCTGCGCTTGATCGCTTTGTCGGGCGTTTCGCCGTTGATCCTGTTGATATACAGCAGCGCGTCAAACCGATCACCTTCGCGCTGCGGACGTGTCTTGCCCACGATATAATCGCCCGTTTTCAGATTGAATCGGCGAATCTGTGCGATCGATACATAAGTATCCTTATTGCTCGGAAGATAGTTGACCGCACGCAGAAATCCATAGCCTTCGCTTTGAATCTCCAGAACCCCCTCGCCCTCGCCGCATTCTCCGGCTGCAAGCATCTCCGGCACAGCAGGATTTGATGTACCATATTCATAGTTATAATAACCGTCGCGCCGCTGCCGCACTTCCGGATCATAGCCCCTGCGCTGCTCTGTATTATTCGCCCGCCAGCCGCGCATATCCTGTCCTCTGCGCTCAGGTACGTGCCATGTACGTTCGGCATCATTCTGCTCAAAGCCGCGCCTGACCGGCATCTGCGGCATATAGCCGCCTCGGAAGTCATTTCGCTGATAATCGGCATCCTGCATACGAATGTTCTCTGCCCCTCGCTCTGCGACAGGTATCTGTTGAACCTCGGAAACAAGCTGCTGATTCAGTGCTTTCGCTTCGATTTCTTCAACGCATATCTCCTGCGCTGTTTCCTCATCGAATCGGGCTTGTGTCGTTTCCAGGCGCTCCGGCAGCCCCGTCTGATCGCCCAAATCATCATTGATCGCCTGCTGCACATCCTCGCCGCTGTCCAGTGCCTGTTCCCAGTGCTGATTTTCCGCTTCGTATGCCGCCTTTGTGCTGCGCGGTCTGCCTCGTTTGGGGCGTTCCTCTTCACCTGGCAGCAGATCAAGAAGCGCCTGTTCATCCTCGCCCGACTCCTTCAGCGATTGGCGCAGCCCTTCTATGATTTGTGCCTTTGTGCTGCCGGTGGGAATTTTTATATTTCTTACCTTCGATAACTGCCTAAGTTCTGATACGGTTCTTTTATTCAAGGCTCCCTCGTCCACGGATATGTTCTCCTCTCACGATATGCACGCTGCTTCCATGTATGTCCATTTTTACATCCTAATAATTGCTTTTCATTGACAGACATACGATACAGGTCTTTGAGATATGCTGTTTCCAGTATATGCTGCTTTTGCAAATTTATTCCTTTACTGCAACAGCCGCATCGCGTGAGATCGCCTGTTCTACCCAATGCTCCAATCCGTCGTAGCCTTCGCCGGTCATGACCTTCAAACCGGCATCCGCCATGACACCGCGGACAAAATCTCTCTTGAGCGTATTTACGTTAAACGAAAGCGCCATCGCACCACCGTGAACCAGCGCATCCCTCCACGCCGGAATCACATCCTTTACCATCTGTTCAAGCGTCTTGCCTCTCTGACCGCCGGGTGCGTGCTGCACGCCGTAGGGCAGGTCTGTGGTAATCAAGTGAATGCTGTTTTTGATATTGAGCGCGCCGATCTTCGAGGAATCGGATGCTGCCAAACGCAGAATACGCGTATCTCCTGCCTTGAAAGAAGCATTATCCTTGGAAAATTCAAAGCTCTGAATGACTGCCGCTTCCTTACCCTTCGCAGTCATGGACTTTTTGCCCGTTGAATGTTTAATTCGGTGATACTCCAGATAGCGCTTAAAGAATTTTGCCGTTTCATCTACATCCGCCGCCTGCACATCTATACCCATTGCATTCCAACCGCGGTTGATCGCCTCAAAGAGCGTTGTGCCGCGTCCACACATCGGATCGAGCAGACAGATATTTCGCTCCTCCTGCTCAAATTCAGATGCGCACAGCGCCAGATTGATGAGGAAGCGGGTAAATACCTCATTGGTTTTTCCCTTATATTTGAGTACATACGGCAGATCCTCACCCAAATAAGGCTCCTGTGCACCGAAAAGCGGCTTGATATTTTCCCCCTGCACCTCTGCGGTAAGCTGAATATGGGCGCTTCGCGCAAGCTCAGTCATTACCTGTTCATCCAGCGGATCACACTCAAAGTTTAACCAATCCAGTCCGCACCAACGACAGTTTTCCACGCGAACCTCTCTTTTACCTCGTGCAAGAAGCAGCTTCGTTTCTGCAATTGCCAGCGGCATGACACCCGCCTGATATCTACTGTTTGCGTGTGTTTTCAATAAAGATGTGTATTTCATGATGTGCCCCATTCAAATATGTAGTTAGTTTTTGTGTGTTTCCAGTATATAGTTCCCCTGCTGTCGTTTTCCACTATCTGGCGGTAAATAACCTCTATTTTTCATATACAGTGGGTTTACGCGTAATAAAAAAGCGCATCAGAAATGATGCTTCTCATATGTTTCTCTCCAGTAAAACTCCATAAACCTATGTCTGTATATAGACAAAACCGCCCATACCTTGCGGTACAGGCGATCTGTGCTATGCTATGAGCAGTCAATAAAGACTATCCTACCCACTGATTAAAGCTTATTAGCTATCAGTACTTGCGCTTGCGAGCGGCTTCCGCCTTCTTCTTACGCTTTACGCTGGGCTTCTCATAATGTTCTCTTTTTCTAGCTTCAGCCAGAATGCCGGAACGGGCAGTCATACGCTTGAATCTGCGGAGTGCGCTCTCCAAAGACTCGTTTTCCCTAATACGTACTTCAGACATCGTGTTTTCCCTCCCCTCGCGCGATTGCTGGCACTGTATGGCCAATGTAGCATGGGGTTCGCCACAAAGGATATTATACCCCACCGGATTGGCTCAGTCAATAGGCAATTGCAAAAAGTTTGCAAATTCACAGTTATTACACATTTACGCCATCTGTTCAGAAAGCTGCCTGCCGCCGAGCAGATGCAGGTGGAAATGTTCAACAGACTGCGCGCCATCCCTGCCGCAATTGGTAATTACGCGGAAACCCGTTTCGGAAATGCCTTCCTGACGGGCAATACGCGCAACGGCTTCGGTCAGAGCGATCAAAGTGCCATCCTCAAGATCAGCGCATTCAAGAATATTTGCCATATGCTTTTTGGGAATCACAAGAATGTGAACCGGAGCCTGCGGGGCAATATCGCGAAATGCGTATACCTTGTCATCTTCATAGACTTTCGTCGAGGGGATTTCACCTCGAACGATCTTGCAGAACAGACAATTTTCCATGCTTTTATGTCGCTCCTCTCTACTGATCAATCATCGTGCCGAATGCCAGAGTGCCTTCCACGCGATCAATGCGGACATTTCCTACCTGTCCGGGAATGCCGCCTGCTCTTACGCGCACATACTGCGGTGTATAGCCTTCGGCTGCATTCTCTGCACAGACTTCGAAAAGCACCGGCTGTACAGTGCCAATTAACTCTTTGGCGTAATCGGATTCCAATTTGTTCCCCAGTTCGATCAATTTTGCTGCGCGCTCATGCTTGATATTCTGCGGCACCTGATCGCTCATTTTATCGGCAATCGTGCCCGCACGTCTGGAATAAGGGAATACATGAATGCGTGCAAAGCGCGCTTTTTCCACAAAGGCGAGCGTTTCTGCTGCTTCCTGCTCAGTCTCTCCGGGAAAGCCCGTCAGCACGTCGGTGGTAATAGCACAGACCGGCAGTGCAGCGCGCAGGCGCTCCAGCGCAGTCATATATTCCTGCGCTGTATATCTACGGCGCATCCGCTTCAAAACGCCATCGCTGCCCGACTGAAGAGAGAGGTGAAACTGCGGACAGACCTTGGGCATATTTCTAAGCGCCTCACAAAATTCCTCCGTCACCACTACCGGCTCCAGCGAACCCAGACGCACGCGCTGCACGCCTTCGGTATCGTGAACCACACGAATGGCATCAATCAGCGTATCGCCCGATTCGCGCCCGTAGGATGCCATATGAATGCCGGTCAGCACCAGTTCCACATAGCCTGCATCCGCCAACCGCTTTGCCTCAGCGGCAACCTGCGCAAGCGGCATCGACCTCACCGGACCTCTCACACTGGGGATGATGCAGTAGGTGCACCAGCGATCGCAGCCCTCCTGAATCTTCATCACCGCGCGGGTCTTTCCCTCATGGCGCGTAACGCACAGATATTCAAACGGCGCATTTTTAAGATTGCCCACCGCGCTGATGACCGCATCCTTTGCGCGCGCTTCTTCCAGCAACTCTACCACCTCGCTGCGGCGCTGGTTGCCCAAGATCACGCGCACGCCGGGCAGAGTCACCTTTTCCACTTCCCGCTGTGCCAGACAGCCTGCAACGATGATATCCGAATTGGGATGCTCACGTCCGAGTTTGCGAATCAGCTTGAGTGATTTCTGATCGCCTGTGCCGGTCACGGTGCAGGTGTTGACCAGATATACCTCTGCCTCTTCCTCAAACGGCACCGGCGTATAGCCCGCCTGTTCGAACAACTCCAGCATGGCTTCCGAGTCGTACTGGTTGACTTTGCATCCGAGTGTATGTACTGCAATCCTGTTCATATCAACACCCCGTCATCGTGTATTGATTTTTCATACTCATTTAAATATCGCCCCACAGGCTCATAGCAACGGCAGTTGATGCGATTGCCGCCGTTTCGGTGCGTAGAATGCGGCTGCCTAGCGTAATGCAGATCGCACCCCCATTTTTCGCTTCATCCGCTTCGCGCTCACTGATACCGCCCTCGGGACCGATCACCACGGCAATATCCGCCGCATCCGGCTGCTTCATAAACACATCCTTCAGATGCGTGTCACGCGCATCCTCCCACGGCATCAGCACAAGCTCATGCGCCTTCATGCGTTCAAGCGCCTGCTTCCATGAGATCGCTTCCTCAATCTGAGGTACCATACCGCGTCCGCACTGCTTGGCGGCTTCCTGTGCGATGCGGCTTAAACGCTCTCTGCGCTTGCCCTTATCCTTTGGATCGGGCTTTGCTACGGAACGCTCCATCACCACCGGAATGACGCTGCAGGCACCCAGCTCGGTCAGCTTCTGTACGATCAGTTCCAGCTTGTCCGCCTTAGGATAGCCCTGATAAAGCGTAATGCGCACAGGAGCCTCCTTGCTGCTGAGCTCCTCCACTACCTGCGCCGATACAAATTCCTTTGAAACTGCAGTCAGTTCGGCGGCAAACAGCCGCCCTTCACCGTCGCTCAGCTCCACCTGTTCTCCGGCTCTGAGTCGGAGAACCTTGAAGGCATGAGCCGCCTCCTCTGCGCTGAACAACACCTCAACACCTGCCTGCAGTCCGTCTTTTACGATGAACCGATGCATCCTGCTTCCTCCTGCTTTACGGTCTGCGGGATGCAATCGCCGTCCATTCGCCCTGATTGCGGATGTCGAGTTCCTCATATCCAGCTTCCACCAATGCATCGACCACTTCATCCTGACGCTCACGCGCAATGCCGGAGCATATGAACGTGCCACCCGAACGGATATGCTTCATGATGGGCTTTGCCATCATCACGATGACATCAGCGATGATATTTGCGATCGCCACGTCTGCCACTTCATCTACCGCTTCAAGCAGATCCCCTTCACGGGTACGGATGATGTCCTTCATGCCATTGAGATCAGCGTTTTCGCGCGCCACACGAACTGCCATAGCATCCAGATCCGTTGCCAGCACATCGACCGCACCCACCTTGCCTGCGGCGATTGCCAGGATACCAGTTCCGGTGCCCACGTCGATCACCTTATCCCCCGGCTTTACGCGCTCCTCAACCAAAGCCACGCACATACCGGTGGTTTCATGCGTGCCGCTGCCAAACGCCATGCCCGGATCGATCTCGATAATGATATCATCGTCCTGCGTATCGAACTTCTCCCAGGTAGGCTTGACCACGAAATGTCTGCCCAAACGAAAGGGCTTATAGCGGCTCTTCCAATTTTCTGCCCAATCCTCATCATCGATAGAGCCGACCTCCAGCGTCAGCTTGCCTGCATCAAAGCCCAACTCCATTTTGCTCAGGCGCAGTAGCTCCTGACGAGCATGAGCCACGGTATCCTGCGCGCGCTCGTCACCGGCGATATACACGGTGACCTTTACATCATCATCCATGCGCTTTGCAATTTCCTCATCAATGATATCCCACTGACCTTCGGGGCGCTGATTGAGCTGGATATCTGCCTTATCTTCAATCACTGCGCCCTGAATGCCCAGCTCCATAAACATAGCGGAAACGGCTTCCGCGCCTTCGGTGGTCGTTCTGACCGTCATGCAAATCCAATCCATAGCCATTGCTCCTTTTTGCCCTGTATCGGAAAAAAGTGGGTCTTTCCCAACGAGGACAAGACCCACCCGATGTAAGTATATTTTTCTGAAGCGAGCTCTTTCAACGCGCCTCAAATTTCATTTGAAAAGTTTGCTTCAGTTAAAAGCATCCTTCATGCGCTCAAAGAAAGACTTCTTTTCATCATATTCCCTGCCGGTAACGGTACCTTCAAACTGGCGCAGCAGATCCTTCTGCTTTTCGCTCATCCTGCGCGGCACTTCTACCTTTACGGTCATGTACAAATCGCCCTTGCCTGCACCGTGCAGGTTCTGAATACCGGCGCCCTTGATGCGGAATACCGTACCGGGCTGAGTTCCTTCGGGAACGGTATACTTGACCGGCATTTCGAGCGTGGGTACGTCAATCTCGCTGCCCAGAGCTGCCTGAGTAAATGAAACTGGCACTTCACAGTACAGATCGAAATCACGACGAGTGAAATACTTATGCGGCTTGACGCTGACGAATATCTGCAGATCGCCTGCAGGACCGCCGCGCTCACCCGATTCACCCTGACCACGCATGGTAATGATCTGACCGTTGTCGATACCTGCGGGAACCTTGAGTGTAATGCGCTTGGAGGTGCGCACTTTGCCGCGTCCAGAGCAGCGCGGACAGGGATCCTTTACGATCTTGCCCTCACCGCGGCACGCCGAGCAGACATGAGAGACGCGCATTGCGCCCAGCATGGTATTCTGCGTGACCGTAACCTGACCCGTGCCCTTACAAGTAGGGCAGACTACCGGGCTGGTGCCTGCCTTTGCACCGCTTCCGTGGCACGCCGAGCAGGTTTCATCCCGCATGATATTGATCTCCTTCGTGCATCCGCGAGCAGCTTCCTCAAAGGTAAGCTGCAGATCATATCTCAGGTCATCTCCCTGCACGGGACCACGCTGAGCCGAACTGCTTGCGCCGCCGCCGAAGAACT